>NZ_VWWK01000199.1:0-11926 GCF_011753035.1 Burkholderia sp. Ax-1720
CGGCCGGCTCGGCCACGCCGCCTTGCGCGAAGCCTGCCCTTGCGCCGGCTGCCGCGCCGCCCGGCTGGCCGGCACGCCGCCGAAGGCGGCGCCGGCGCTCAGGCTGACGGCCATCGAGCCGATCGGCTACGGGGTGCAACTGGTGTTCGACGACGGCCACGATCGCGGCATCTTCCCTTGGCCCTACCTGGCGGCGCTGGCCGCCGAGGCCGCGACGGCCTGAACCGGTCGCCGCCGCCGTGCCCGGGCCACCGCTACACCATCGGCGCGCCGATCCCGGCGGCATCGTGGATCAGCCCCATCAGCCGGCCCATCGCCGGCGCGCTCACGCGGCTGCGGCCCGCCACGGTCTGGTGCACCACCACCATGTCGTTGAGCGGATCGACGATCAGGTATTGCCCGCCATGCCCCTCGGCCCAGAACGCGCCGGGCGGCAGCTTCAGCCCGGCCGCGCCGCTGTCGGGCAGGCCGGCCCACCACAACCAGGCATATTCGGCGTCGCCGCCGCGCGTGGGCGAGACGCCGGTGGTGCTCTCGGCCACCCAGGCCGCCGGCACGATCGCGCGCTGCCGCCACTGGCCGCGGCGCAGGTAGAGCAGGCCGAAGCGCGCCAGGTCGCGCGCGCTCATGTGCAGCGGATAGGCCGGGTGGATCGAATCGGCGCCGCGCACGTAGCGGCCGTCGCGCGCCCGGTAGTCCTGCATGCCGATCGGCGCGGCGATGCGCTGCGCGAAGCTGTCGAAGATCGAGGCGCCCACCGCGTGCTCGTAGATCGTGCCGAGCACGTTGAAATCCCAGTTGTTGTAGTACCAGAAGCTGCCCGGCGCATGGCTGCCGCGCGCCGGCCGCAGGCGCTTCTCGCCCGCCGTCTCGTAGAGCGCCGGGTGGTAGACGCCCGAGCGCGCCTGCAGCAGCTCGCGCACGGTGGCCTGCTTCTCGGCCTGGCTCAGGGCCGGCGGGCGGTCGTCGATGCCGAGGCTGCCCAGGGTGGCGTCCAGGTCGATCTTGCCCTCGGCCACGGCGATCCCGATCAGCGCGCTGAGCAGGCTCTTGCGCACCGAGTTGATCTCGCGGCGCGCCGCGATCTCGCCGAAGCTGTCGACCACGCGGCCGTGCTGGACGATCAGCAGCGAGGCGGTGCCGATCGAGGCCGCGTAGGCATGGACGTCGTCGAGATCGTCGGGCGACCAGCCCAGCTTGTCGGGATCGATGCGCTCCCATTCGGCGCCGGGCCAGACGGGCGGATCGGCCAGGTCGGCCAGGCTCGGCGCGCTGGCCTGGCTCGCCGGCGCGGCCGCTGAAGCGGCAGGCGCGGCTGGCGGCGAAGCGGCGGAAGCGTCCGCGGCATCGCCGGCGGCGGGTGCCGCGGCCAGCGCCAGCGGCGGCGCGCCGGCCAGCCCGGCGGCCGTCAGGGCCAGGAACTGCCTTCGGCTGATCTTCACGTCGGTCTCCTCGGCAAGCATGGGTGCGCCCCGGCGGGCAGCGCCGGGATCATGGTTGTTTACACGTAGCGGGCGGCAGGAATCCGTCGCCGTGGCCGCGGCTTCGACTGTCGCACAAAAACGTCAGCATACGACAGCGCGATCCATCGAGTTTTCCTAAGGATTTCCACGGCGATGCGCAAGGACGCGCCGCGCTGTCACAAAAGTTGCACGCGCACCCGCTTTCGTCAGCATTCCGACAGAATCGGCGGCCCCGCATCCGCGCGGGAGCCCACCTGAGCGAAACCATCCAATCGTGCTTTCGATTCCTCGCATGCTCGTTTCGCGGGGCCGCCCGCCTTCCCTAGCATCGATTCGCTTTCCACTCGCGATCACGACAAAAAAGGAATCGTATGCTGAAGAAATCCCTCGCGCTCGGCCTCGTCTCGGCCGGCTCGCTCACCGCCCATGCGCAAAGCTCGGTCACGCTCTATGGCCTGGTGGATGCCGGCCTGGCCTATACCAACAACCAGAAAGGCGCCTCGAACGTCCAGCAGACCAGCGGCAAGCTCTCGGGCAGCCGCTGGGGCCTGAAGGGCGCGGAGGACCTGGGCGGCGGGCTGTCGGCGGTGTTTACCGTGGAGAGCGGCTTTCGCACCAACGACGGCACGCTCGGCCAGGGTGGCCGGATCTTCGGGCGCCAGGCCTTCGTCGGCCTGGGCAAGAAAGGCGTGGGCACCCTCAGCTTCGGCCGCCAGTACGAGCCGTTGTCGGACCTGGTGGCGCAGTACGCGGGGCCCGGCTTCTGGTCGCCGGCCACCCACGTGGGCGACAACGACAACCTGAACCAGACCTTCCGCATCAACAACGCCGTGAAGTTCCGCAGCGACAGCATCGCCGGCTTCACGGTGGACGGGCTCTATGCCTTCAGCAACCAGGCCAATGGCGGCGCCGGCACCGGCTTCGGCAATAATCGGGCCTGGGGGATCGCGGCGAACTACGCGAACGGCCCGCTTTCGCTGGGCGGCGGCTACCTGGTGCTGAACCATCCCAACGCGGGCAGCAATACCGGCGGCGCGATCGGCGGCGCCGGCACCAGCGCCGGCGACGACTACAGCGGCGCCTTCTTCTACGGCCTGAACGGCGGCGTGCTCAAGCAGCAGATCGCGGTGGCCGGCGCGAACTACAGCTTCGGCCGGGCGATCCTCGGTTTCGCCTGGAGCCACACGCAGCTCGACTACCTGGACGGCTCCTCGCGCAAGCTCAACAACTACGACCTGAACGCGCGCTACCTGATCACGCCCACCACCACCCTGATCGGCGTCTATGCCTTCACCGACGGCCGCGCCAGCAGCCTGCCCGGCGCCGGCGGCGGCACGCTCAAGCCGCGCTGGCACCAGTTCACGCTCGGCATCGACTATGCGTTGTCCAAGCGCACCGAGCTGTATCTGTCGGGGGTCTACCAGCTCGCGGCCGGCGACGCGAGCAGCGCCACCACGGGCGGCTACCGCTCGATCGCGGCGATCGCCGACGCGGGCACGGCGTCCTCGAACAACCGCCAGGTGGCGGCCTTCGGCGGCGTGCGCGTGAAGTTCTGACGGGATCGGGCAAGACGGCGGCCTGCTCCGGCAGGCCGCTGACCTGCCCGGCGCCGCCGCGGCCAGGCAGCGCCGGGCTTGCCCTTACTCGCCCGCGTCCGGGATCCAGGCGGCGCGCGCCACGTCGGCGCGGCGGAAGGCCGGGAATTTCGCGCTCAGTTCGGCGATGTTGTGGATATCGAACTTGCGCAGGTCGTCGCGCGTGATCAGGGTCGGCTTGATGCCGATCCGGTGCCCCGGGTCCTGCCCGGCCACCAGCAAGGCCGCGGCACGCACCGAGACGGCGCCCACCACTGCCGGGTTGGTGGCCGCCGTGGCCACCCAGGGGCTGTCGGGCGCGCGGATCGCCTGGATGTCGGCGGTCGAGATATCGGCGCTGTAGATGCGCAGCTTCGACGCGACGCCGTTTTCCTCGGCGGCCAGCTTGGCGCCGCGCGCGAATTCGTCATACGGCGCGAACACCACGCGCACGCCCGGATGGGCGCGGAACGCGGCGGCCGCCTGGTTGGCCACCGATTGCGCGATCGGGTTGTCGACGCTGCCGAAGCGCGCCACCTCCTTCACGCCGGGGTTCGCCGCCTTGAAGGCCTGCCAGACCGCGTCGCGGCGATCGAGCGGCGCGAAGCCGGCCACGTAGACATAGGCCGCATCGAAGCTCCGGCCATTGTCCTTCACCGCCTGGTCCAGCAGCAGCGTGGCGAGATCGTGGTCGCTCTGCTCGATCTGGGGCACCTTGGGATTGGCCAGGTCGACGTCGAAGGCCACCACCTTGATGCCCTTGTCGAGCGCGCGCTGCACGATGTCCTTCAGCGATTCGGGCAGCCCGTGGTTGACGATGATGGCGGCCACGCCCAGGTCGATCGCCTGCTGGATCTGGTCGCGCTGCTGGGCCGCGTCCTGGCGGCCCGCGTAGATGCGCAGGTCGACGCCGAGCGCCTTGGCCTGCTTCTGCGCGCCGGCCTCGTAGGCCTGGAAGAAATCCCCGGCGGACAGGTAGTTGACGAGCGCGATGCGCACGCCGGCCTGGTTGAACGGCGCCGGCGCGCCGGCCAGGCCCGGGTCGGCGAAAACCGGCGCGCTGCAGGCGAGCGCGAAGGCGAAGGCGGCGCACCGCGGCGCGAGCCGGAGCTTGCGGACGAGCTGGTCGATCATGGTCGGGATATCGGAAAGAGGGTTGAGGAAGGACGGCCGCCGGCGCGTGCCTAGCGCGTGCGCCGGGCGCCGATCCCGAAGGTGAAGGCCAGCGCGCCGACCAGCAGCGCGCCCTTGATGAAGTCCTGCATGTAATACGGCGCATTGAGCATGGTCAGGCCGTTGAGCAGCACGTCGACGAAGATCGCGCCGGTCACCGCGCCGACCACGTTGGGCCGCTTGAGGCCCCACACCGCGTAACCGATCAGCGCGGCGGCCACCGCGTCGAGCAGCAGCGAATGGCCGGCGCCGACGTCGCCGCGCCCCACTCGCGCGGCGATCAGCGCGCCGCCGAGCGAGGCGATGCAGGCCGAGGCGACATAGGCCGCCACGCGGTAGCGCGCGGTGGGCGCGCCGGCCAGCCGCGCGGCCGTCTCGTTGCCGCCGGTGGCATAGAGCACGCGTCCCCAGCGGCTGAACTCGGTCAGCAGCACGGCCAGGATCGTCACCGCCAGCAGGATCAGCACCGGCAGCGGCACGATATCGAGCCAGCGCAGCCGCCCCAGCGCCAGGAAGGCGGCCGGGAATTCGCCGCTGGCCTCGCTGCCGTCGGGCAGGATGGTGCCGGTGGCGAGCGACCGGCCGCCGGTCGGGATCAGTTGCAGCCCGGCCAGCAGGAACAAGGTGCCGAGCGTGGCGAGCTGGTCGGGCACCTTGAGCCGCGTGATCAGCAGGCCGTTGAGCAGGCCGGTGGCAATGCCGAGCAGCAGGCAGGCGCCCAACGCGGCCCAGGCGCCGCCGTGCCAGACCACCAGCACGTAGCTGGCCGCCATCTGCGCGGTGGCGGCGGTGCTGCCCACCGACAGGTCGAAGCCGCCCACCGCCAGCGTGATGGTCACGCCGATCGCCAGCAGCGCGACGATCGAGGCGGCCTGCAGGATGCTGAACAGGTTGTCCACGCCGATGAAGGCCGGTTCGCGCCAGGCGAAGCCGGCCACCAGCGCCAGCAGGAGCGCGACCAGCCCGCCGCGCTCGAGCCACTCGGCGGCGCGCCGCGCGCGAGGCGGCGTGCCGCCGGCGGCGGCGAGCTTGGCGGCGCCCGGCTCGGCCATGCTCTTCATGCTGCGCTCTCCCTCAAGACAGTCTCCCTCAAGACATCGTGGCTGCGGCCGATCCGCAGCCGGTCGAATTCCAACACCCGGTCGGCGACCTCGAAGGCCTCCTCGGGATCGCTGACGAATACCAGGGTGGCGTGCCCGCTCGCGCCGCGCCGCAGGATCTCGACGATCTCGGCGCGCGCGCCGACGTCGACGCCCTGGAACGGCTCGTCGAGCAGCAGCAGCCGCGCCGGCTCGACGAAGCCGCGCGCCAGCGCCACCTTCTGCTGGTTGCCGCCCGACAGGCGCGCCACGCGATCGTGCGGCCCCTGGCAGCGGATCGACATGGCGGCGATCAGTTCGGCCGCGCGAGCCTGTTCGTGGCCGCGATCGACGCGGCCGCGACGGAACCAGCGCGCCAGGAACGGGAAGCCGATCGTGCCGGCGATCGAGGCAAAGGGCACCGAATCGGGGAACAGCGAGCTGGTCCAGCGGTCCTCGCCGAGCATGAACACGCCGGCGGCGATCGACGCGGCCGGGCCGCGCGGGAGCCAGGGCCGGCCGTCGAGCGTGATCGCGCCCGAGGCGGGCGGCTCGACGCCGTACAGCGTGCGCGCCAGGCGCGATTTGCCGCCGCCGACGGGGCCCGTCAAGGCAACGATCTCGCCGCGCGCGGCATCGAGATCGAGCGGCGGCGCATCGGCGAACAGCTTCAGGCCGCGGATCGAGAGTCCTTCCCACAGCGCGGGCATCGGCGCCGCCGCGGCCTCGGTCGAGCCGGTGACGCTCGCCGTCGAGCGCGGCCGATGGCGCGGCAGGGGCCGGCCGATCATCGCCTCGGTGGCCGCGTCGTAGTCGAACGGCGCCTCCACGCGCGCCACCACGCGGCCATCGCGCAGCACCACGGCGCGATCGGCCATGCGGCGCAGGTCGCCGGGACGATGCGAGACCAGCAGGATCGCCACGCCCTGCTCGCGCAGCCGGTCCAGCGCCGCGAACAGGCGCGCGGCCTCCTCGGCCGACAGGCTGGCGGTGGGTTCGTCGAGGATCAGCAAGGCGGGCGCGGCATCGAGCGCGCGCGCCAGCGTGATCAACTGGCGCGCGGCGATCGACTGGTCGGCCGCAGGCGCCGCCAGCGGCACGTCCAGGCCGATCCGCGCGGCGATCGCGGCCGCCTCGCGGCGCCGCGTCGAGGGCCGCTCGAAGCCGATGCCGCCGCGCCGGTTCATCCGGTCGAGCAACAGGTTGTCGGCCACCGAGAGGCCCGGCACGATCGCGTCGGCGATCGACTGGTGCATGGTGGCCACGCCGCCGGCCCTGGCCTGCTGCGCGTCGCCCGGCGCGAACGGCCGTCCACGCAGATGGATCGTGCCGCCGTCGGGCCGCAGCACGCCGCTCAGGATCTTCACTACGGTCGACTTGCCGGCGCCGTTCGCGCCCATCAGCGCGACCACCTCGCCCGCGCCCAGCACCAGGTCGACACCGTCGAGCGCGCGCGTCGCGCCGAAACGCTTGAGCAAGCCGCGCGCCTCCAGCACCGGCGGCACCGCGCTCATGCGCCGGCTCCGGGCACGGATGCCCCGCGCCGGGCAAGGCTCGGCGCGGGTTGCGGAACAATCGGGGAAGGAGCGGCGCGGATCATCGAAGCGTTATACGGGCCATCCCGCGCGCGGCGCAACGAATCCGTTCTGCTATGCATATCAGCGGCACGCGGCATCGCGAAAGCAAATCAGAAATGCTTGTTTGCGTTCGGCCGGAACGCACGACAAGAATGAGCCGTCATCGAGCATCGTCGTCGATCAGTGCTCCTCTCCAATCACGCTTGCCCCAGCCGCCCTCGCCGATCCATGCCCATCCGCTTCCTGCTTCGCCTGCTGCTGCTCGCCACCCTCGCCCTGCCGGCCCTGGCCGCGCAGGCCGCCGCGCTCACCATTCGCATCGGCGTCGCCCAGCAGGGCGCGGGCGATCCGCCCACCTTCGGCGGCAGCGCCGGCGCCACGGTGCAGCAGCAGAAGCTGCTGGAGAAGGAATTCGAGCGCGACGGCATCCGCGTGCAATGGCTGTTCTTCAAGGGCGCGGGGCCGGCCGTCAACGAGGCGATCGCCGACAAGTCGATCGACTTCGCCCTGCAAGGCGACCTGCCCGCGGTGCTGGCGCGCGCCAACGGCCTGAACACGCACCTGATCGCGGCGGTGGGCGTGCGCAGCGGCATCAAGATCGGCGTGCCTACCGGCTCCGACATCCATTCGGTGAAGGACCTCAAGGGCAAGCGCGTGGGCATCTTCCGCGGCACCAACCTGCAACTCGTGATCGACAACGTGCTGGCCGCCAACGGCCTGGACGAGCGCGAGCTGCGCGTGATCAACCTCGATACCGCGAGCGCGCTGGCGGCGCTGGCCTCGAAGGGCATCGACGCCTCGGTCAACGACTACCATCTCTCGAAGCTGGTCGACAGCGGGCTGGCGAAGATCATCTACGAATCGCAGAACGACGGCCCGCAGTACACGCGGCAATCGCACCTGCTGGTGCTCGACGATTTCGAGCGCGCCCATCCCGAGCTGGTGCAGCGCGTGGTGAACGTGTTCGTGAGCGCCTCGCGCTGGGCCTCGGACGAGGCCAACCGCGACGCGCTCCTCAAGCAATGGGCGCAAAGCGGCATCCCGGTGTCGTCCTGGCAGGCCGAATTCCCGGCCGGCACGCTGAAGTCGCGCAACTCGCCGCTGCTGGACCCGTTCTTCGTGGCGCGCTACCAGGCGGTCGCCCAGGATGCGCTGAAGCTCAAGCTGATCCGCCGGCCGGTCGACGTGAAGGGCTGGATCGAGCCGAAGTACCTCGACAAGGCGCTCGAGGCCCAGCATCTCGAGCACTACTGGCCGAGCTACGACGCCGCCGGCAAGCCGCGGGCCTGAGCGCCGCCGGAGCCATCATGAGCGATACCGCGATCCCGATCGGCAAGACCACTCGCCAGGACGACGGCGCCGCTGCCGCGCGCGGTCCGTTGCGCGCGCAAGCAAACCGGCGCCGGCTGGCGGCGCTTGCCTGGCATCTCGCGCCCTGGTTGCTGCCGGCGCTGCTGTTCGCGCTGTGGAGCATCGGCTGCGAGCGCGGCTGGATCGCGCCGCAGATCCTGCCGCCGCCGGCGATGGTCTGGCAGACGCTCGAGGAACTCGCGCGCAGCGGCGACCTGCTCGCCAATACCTGGATCAGCCTGCAGCGCGTGCTGCTCGGTTTCGCGGCCGGCTCGCTGGCCGGCTTCGCGATCGGCGCCTGGCTCGGCATCTCGCGCACCGCCGAAGCCTATGTGCTGCCCAGCTTCAACGCCGTCGTGCAGATTCCCGTGCTCGGCTGGCTGCCCTTCCTGCTCCTGCTGGTGGGTGTGGGCGAGCCGCTCAAGATCATCCTGATCGCGCATGCGGCGCTGGTGCCGGTGGCGATGAGCACGCTGCAGGGCTTTCGCGAGGCGCCCGTCGCGCTCGACGAGGCCGCTCGCGTGTTCGGCTACAGCCGGCTGCAGCGGATCGTCCACGTGGTGCTGCCGGCCGCCGTGCCGACGCTGGCCACCGGCGTGCGGCTCGCCTTCACCAAGGCCTGGCTGGCGCTGGTGGTGGTCGAGCTGGTGGCCTCCTCCGAAGGGCTCGGTTACCTGATCGTGTATGGCCGGCAGTTGTTCCAGCTCGACCTGGTGATGGCGGCCGTGGTGATCGTCGGCGCGATCGGTTACGCGATCAATCGCCTGCTCGATGCGCTCGAAGCTCGCCTGCGGCGCGGCCGCGCCTCGGCGTTTCGCGGCTGAGCCTCGTCCTTCCCCAACCGGAGCCCGGCATCGTGTCCTCGTCCGCAACGCCTTCCGCAACGCCGGCCGCGCGCCGCCGGCCCGACCTGCGCGGCCTGGTATTGCCGGCGCTGGCCCTGCTCGCCTGGTGGGCCGTGGCGGCCGCCCGCCACGATCACGCGGGCCTGCTGGTCGGCCCCGACGCGGTGCTGCGCACGGCCTGGCAGCAAGTGACGAGCGGCGCGCTCGCGCGGGCGCTGTCGGCCTCGCTGGCGCGCGAGTTCGCCGGCTTCGCGATCGGCACCGCGCTCGGCCTGCTGCTCGGCACCGCCCTGGGCCTGTCGCGCATCGCGGCGCGCCTGATCGGGCCCAGCTTCGACACCTTCAAGCAGATCTCGCTGTTCGCCTGGATCCCGCTGATCTCGGTCTGGTTCGGGCTCGGCGATACCGCCAAGGTGGTGTTCCTCTCGCTGGCCGCGCTGCTGCCGGTCACCGCCCATACCTGCGACGGCATCCACGCGGTGCCGCGCGCCTATGTCGAGGTAGCGCGCACGCTGCGCTACACGCGCTGGCAATTGATCCGCCATGTGCTGCTGCCCGCGGCGCTGCCCGCGATCTGGACCGGCCTCTATCTCGGCCTGATCTACTCCTGGCTCGCGACGCTCGGCGCCGAGTACCTGCTGGTGGCCGGCAGCGGCATCGGCAACACGCTGATCGACGGCAGCGAACAGTTCCGCATGGACCTGGTGCTGTTCGGCATCATCGTGGTCGGCGTCACGGGCTGGGCGCTCAACGCCGGCGCGCGGGCGCTGGAGCGGCGCCTGCTCGCGCGCGGGCGCGCCACCTCCCGCGCATCGCTCGCCTCGTCGCCTTCACCGGAAACGCCATGACCCTCGCCCTCACCTCCGATTCGCTCGAACTGCTGCACGTGCGCAAGCGTTATGCGCAAACGGGCGGCCGCCAGCCTGCCCTCGACGTGCTCGACGACATCTCGCTGCAGGTGCGCGGCGGCGAATTCGTCAGCATCGTGGGCGCCAGCGGCTGCGGGAAATCCACGCTGCTGCGCCTGATCGCCGGGCTCGACGTCGACTACGACGGCGAGATCCGTGCCGGCGGCGAGCGCGTGCGCGATACCTCGCTGCAACGCGGCATCGTGTTCCAGGATCATCGCCTGTTCCCCTGGCTGACGGTCGCGCAGAACGTCGAGGCGGCGCTGCGCAATTCGCCGCTCGATGCCCGTGCGCGGCGCGCGGCGGTGGCCGAGCACATCGCGCTGGTCGGCCTGGCGGGATTCGAGGCGGCCTATCCGAGCCAGCTCTCGGGCGGCATGGCGCAGCGCGTGGCGATCGCGCGCGGGCTGGTGAACCGCCCACGCCTGCTGCTGCTCGACGAGCCGTTCGGCGCGCTCGATGCGCAGACGCGCACGCGCATGCAGCACGAGTTGCAGCGGATCTGGGAACAGGAGCGCATCACCATGATCCTGGTCACGCACGACGTGGACGAGGCGGTCTGGTTGGGCGAGCGCGTGATCACCATGGCGCCGCGCCCGGGCCGCATCGCGCGCATCACCGAGGTCGCGCTGCCGCGACCGCGCGAGCGGCATGGCAGCGCCTTCGCCCGGCTGCGCGACGGCATCCTCGCCGAGCTCGGCGACGACGAGGCCGCCGCGCGCACGGCGCCGCCGCTGCACGAGGCGCCACGGCCGGCAGACGGCTGGCGGCTCGCCTGGTAGGCGCGACGCTTCATCGCCACGCATCACCGCCACGCTTCGTCGCCGCGGCGATATGGATTGCCTCGATTCGCGCGCTATCGATACGAGGATTCGTCAGTTCAGTTTTGCGCTCGCGGCTGCTTGAATAGCCGAACCGATCCCCACCCACCGAAGGAGAGCTTCCGATGTCCGACGTGCAGATTGCCCACTCGTCCCCGCGTGCCGCGCCCTTGTCCGCCCGTGCCGTCGATACGCCGCTCGCGCTGCGCCGCGTGGCTGGCCGCATCGGCGCGGAAGTTTCGGATTTCGAATTGTCGGCCGACATCGACGAGCCGCGTTTCGCGGCCCTGCTCGATGCGCTGCATACCCACAAGGTGCTGTTCTTCCGCGGCCAGCATCATCTCGACGACGCGGCCCAGGAAGCCTTCGCGCGCCGCTTCGGCCAAACCGTCGCGCATCCGACCGTGCCCTCGGTGGACGGCACCGCCGCCCTGCTCGAACTCGATTCGCAGCACGGCGCGCGCGCCAATTCCTGGCATACCGACGTGACCTTCGTCGATGCCTACCCGAAGGTGTCGATCCTGCGCGCGGTGGTGATCCCGCCGGCCGGCGGCGACACCGTCTGGGCCAACACGGCCGCCGCCTACCAGCACCTGCCGGCGCCGCTGCGCGCGCTGGCCGACACGCTGTGGGCGATCCATACCAATGCCTACGACTACGCCGCCTCGCACGTGAACGCCGATGCCGACCAGCTCAAGCGCTATCGCGAGGTGTTCACCTCCACCGTCTACGAAACCGAGCATCCGGTGGTGCGCGTGCATCCGGTCACGGGCGAGCGCACCCTGGTGCTCGGGCATTTCGTGCAACGCATCAAGGGCCTGTCGACGGGCGAATCGGCGCATCTGCTGCAGGTGCTGCACGAGCACGTGACGCGCCTGGAGAACACCGTGCGCTGGAACTGGCGCGAGGGCGACGTGGCGATCTGGGACAACCGCGCGACCCAGCACTACGCCATCAACGACTACGGCGACGCGCGCCGCGTGGTGCGCCGCGCCACCGTGCACGGCGACGTGCCGGTCAGCGTGGACGGGCGCCACAGCGTGGTGCTGAAGGGCCCCGGCGCCACCCTGCAATGACGCGGCGGCCGGGCGGCCCGGGCGCCTGGCAGCGTCGCCCGGCCGCTCCCGCCTAGCGCC
>NZ_VWWK01000200.1:0-11818 GCF_011753035.1 Burkholderia sp. Ax-1720
AGCGCATCGGCACGCGCGCGCGCCGACGCATCGAGTTCGCCGCAGAATACCAGCGGCGGCGTGCCGGCCATCAGCCGCGCCTCGTGCGGCAGGTCGAGCCGGCCGTCGATCAGCACGCGCCGCGGCTGGCGCGGCGTGTCGATGCCGCGCACGTTCAGTTGCGGATCGTCGCCGCGCACCGTGCCGATGCCGGTCAGGATCGAGCAGGCCCGCGCGCGCCAGGCATGGCCGTCGGCACGCGCGGCGGCGCCGGTGATCCACTGGCTCGCGCCGTCGGGCAGCGCGCTGCGGCCGTCGAGCGAGGCGGCCATCTTCATGCGCACCCAGGGCCGAGCGCGCGTCATGCGCGACACGAAGCCGATATTGAGCTCGCGCGCCTCATCCTCGAGCACGCCGCCGCGCACCTCGATGCCGGCCTCGCGCAGCATCGCGTAACCACGCCCCGATACCTGTGGGTTGGGGTCTTCCATCGCCGCCACCACGGTGGCGATGCCCGCCTCGACCAGCCCCTTCGCGCAGGGCGGCGTGCGGCCGTAATGGCTGCACGGTTCGAGCGTCACGTAGGCGGTCGCGCCGCGCAGCTCATGGCCGCGAGCGAGCGCATCCTTCATCGCGCGCACCTCGGCGTGGTCGTGGCCGGCCGGCTGGGTGTAGCCCTCGCCGATCAGGATCCCCTGCTTGACGATCACGCAGCCGACCCGCGGATTCGGCGTGGTCGTATACAGCCCCCGCGCCGCCAGCTCCAGCGCCCTGGCCATCCAGGCGCGATCGAGCGCCTCGCGCGAGGCATCGTCGTGGACCTCGATACTGCGCAGCGCGCCGTTCATCGCAGCGTCTCCGCGAGCCGGAAGCCCATCGCGTAGATGTCGCGCTGATAGCGTCCGTGGCGGCGCGCGCAGCGCGCCAGGTCGCCGAAGCGCGTGAAGCTGCCGCCGCGCGCGACGCGATAGGCGCCCTGGGTCAGGGCGAGATCATCGTCGATCGCATCGCCGCCGGGATAGGCGCGGTAGTCGTCGGCAACGTATTCCTCGACATTGCCGCCCAGGTCGTCGATGCCGAACACGCTGCGGCCGGCCGGAAAGATGCCGACCGGGGTGGTACTCAGCGGGCCCGCCTCGACCGTGTTCGCGGCGGCCGGATCGAACGCGTCGCCCCAGGGATATTCGCGCGCCGCGCCGCCGGCCGCCGCGTATTCCCATTCGGCCTCGCTCGGCAGCCGGAACGCGCGCCCGGTCTTCTGCGCGAGCCAGCGCGCATAGTGGTCGGCCGCCTCGGCCGACACCGACCACACCGGATGATTCGAGCGTTCGGCCGGATAGACGCCGAAGGCCCAGGAACTCGGCAGCTCGGTCGAGCCGGTGTCCTCGAGGAACAGGCGGTATTCGAGGTTGCTGACCGGATAGCGCATCAGCGCATAGGAGGCCAGCTCGACGGTGTGGGCCGGGCACTCCTTCGCTATCCACGGCTCGATCACGCCGACCCGCTCCCACTCGGCCAGCACGCGCCCGAGCTCGGCGGGATCGAGGCCGATCCTCGCCCGCGCCGCCTCGATGCGCCGCATCACCGGCTCGAGCGGACGAATGCGCGGATCGCCGAGCAGGCCGAGCAAGGCGCCCGCCGCATGACGGCGCGCGAACGGCTGGGCGGGATCCTCGACGATCTCGACCAGGCAGGGCGCGCCGGCGCCGAGCAGGTCCTCGTGGCCGGCGAGCAGCGCGGCCGGCGTGCGCGCGACGAAGGTTTCGGGCAGGCCCATTGCCTCGCGATCGGTGAGGCGGTTCGGATTGTCAGCCAACGTGATGGTCATGGTCGGTAGCAGTCGATTGCAGGATCGGATGGGCAAATCGCGCGCGGCGCGGCAGCCGTCGCGCGCTCGGACGAAAGGCCGGCCGGCGGCCGCCGCAGCGGGCGCCGGCCGGGCCGGCTTCAGCGCGGGATCGCCGGCACGCGGTAGACCTGGCCGTCGTAGGAGCTGGCGAGGAAATGCCGCGACAGGGGATCGAAGCTCAGCGAGGACACGCCCGCCGTGCTCACGCGCGCATCGAAGCTCCAGCGGCGCTCGACGCGGTCGTAGATCGCCACGCGCCCGTAGTAGCTGCCGGTGGCGATGTAACGACCGTCGCCGCTCGCGCTCACGCACTTGATCGAATGCGTGTGCGGCGTGTCGATCAGCTCGACTTGCTGGTCGGGCGACCAGATCCGCAGCTTGAGATCGCGGCTGATCGAGGCGAAGTAGCCCTCGCCGAGGCCGGCGCAGCCATTGGCGATCTTGTCGTGCGCATCGGGCAGTGTGGCGACGATCTCCAGCGTCGAGCAGCGCACCCAGGTCGCCGAGGCATCGGCCGCCACCGAGAACAGCAGGTCGCCCGAGCGCGCCACGCCCTTCACCGCGTTCGGATGCAGCGGCAGGTCGCGCACGTGCCGCACCTTGTCGCCCTCGATGCGCAGCACGATGCCCTCGCCGGTATAGGCGCCGACGATCGCATGCGTCACCCCCTCGTGCTCGAAGCTGGCCGCGCAGTTGAGCGGCGAGCGGTGCTGGTAGAGCTCGCGCCCGCTGCGCGCGTCGAACAGCTTGCCGAGCTGGCCGCCCGTCAACACCACGTCACCCGCCACCGTCAGGAAGTTGCAGAGGCTGTGCGTGTTCGCGTGCTCCACGCCGTCGACACGCACCACGCCCGCGTCGCCGATGGTCCAGACCTTGCCGTCGATCGCGATCGCCGCGTTGGCGCCATGGGTCGGCGCGATCTCGCTGCTGTCCCAGCGCGAAAGCTTCCAGTTGTAGCGGCGGTAGGTGGAATGGAAGGTCGAGAACACGATGTGGTCGTCGCCCTCGAACGAGCAGGAGCGCGGCCAGACCTCGGGCGGCAGTTGCGTGCCGCCGCTGGCCTCGGGCATGCCCGCGCCGACCTTCCACAGCCGCATGGTGCGGTCGTAGGACAGCGACACCAGCAGGCCGCGCCGGCCGTCGAGCACCAGGCGCTTCACGCCGGCATCGTGCGCCTTGAGCGTGGCGCGCCGATCGCCGTCGATCATGATGATCTCGCCTTCGTCGTTGCCGGCGAAGATGCGGCTGTCCGGGGCGATCACGATGGTGTCGGTCTCGATGCCGTTCAGGTCGACGTCGCCGACCAGGCCGCCGGTGGCGAGCGACCAGCGCTTGATGGTGCCGTCGTCGCTCGACGAGACCAGCTCGTCGGCATCGCTCATCCACTCGACCGAGATCACGTCGGCGGCATGCCCCGCGAAGGTCTGCACCAGCCGGCCGGAGAAGTCATAGACGCGCACGCGATGGTCGCGCGAAGCGGTCGCCACCAGCGGCTTGGACGGATGGAACACGCTCATCTCGACGTCGTCCTCCTGGTCGGCGAACACCGCGACCAGGCGCAGGTTCGGCACGGTCCACAGACGCGCGGTGTAGTCGGACGAGGAGGTCACCACGTAGTCGCCGTTCGGCGAGAACGCGCCCTGGTTGGCGAGATGGTCGTGCATCGCGCGCGCCAGCGGCTGCTGCGTCTTCGCGTCCCACAGGATCACCTGGTTGTCGTAGCCGGCCGTCAGCACGTATTGGTCGCGATGGGCGGCGATGCCGCTGATCGGGCTGCGATGGGCAATCATTGCATTTCTCCGTTGAGCTTGATGGCATGCCGGTGCTGGGTCGCCTTCGCATGCAGGTAGCCGAAGTTGACGCTGTTGGCGAACACGCCGGTCGACTTCACCTGGCGCACCTTGATGCCGTGATCGGTCAGTTGCGCGGTCTTGTCGGGGTTGTTGGTGACCAGCGAGACCTCGCCGACGCCGAGCGCCGTGAGCATCTGGGCCGCCACGCGGAAGTCGCGCAGGTCGTCGGGGAAGTTGAGCGCGCGATTGGCCGCGAAGGTGTCGAGCCCCTGCGAGATCTGCAGGCGATACGCGTCGAGCTTGTTGTAGAGCCCGATGCCGCGCCCTTCCTGGCGCAGGTAGAGCAGGATGCCGCTGCGCTCGCCGAACAGCGCGACCGACTCGTCGAGCTGCTCGCCGCAATCGCAGCGCGCGGAGCCGAACACGTCGCCCGTCAGGCATTCGGAATGCAGGCGTACCAGCGGCGCCTCGCCGATCTTGCCGAACACCAGCGCGATATGCTCGGCGCCGTCGCAAAGACCGTTGAAGGTCACCATCTCGGTTTCAAATGCCGTCGCGCTCGAACGCGGACGAATCGGCACCTTGATGCGTGTGCGGATGCTCACGCCGGAATGATCATCGGATTGATTCATGGCTCGGCCTCTCAGGTTCAGGAGATGCGCGCGCATCGGCAGAGACGCTAGCGGGCTGCCATGCCTTGCCGATTTGCGCAGAGTCTGGACGAATGGGGCGGATCGGTCCGCCTCTGGAATATCAGGGCTTGCAAACCAGGCCGGTCTGCAGGCAGTTGTTCTGGAACACGTCCCAGAAACCAGGCGGGTGGGTGGCGATGTCGTCGGCACCGAGCAGCGGCTTTTGCCATTCGAAGTGGCTAAAACCCGCCTCGGCGATCGCGCTTTCGTAATCGGCGCGGCTCCAGCGGTAGAAGCTGAACGGGCTGGGCGGCTCGGTGACGAACTCGGCATCGTGGCGATGGCCGGGTCCCCAGGGGCGCTCGTTGAGCACGTTCACGCCGTATTTCGCGAAATTGCCCTTGGCCAGCGAGAAATCGGGATCGACGGTATAGGCCACCAGCTTGCCGTCCGGCTTCAGGCTCGCGCGCACCACCTTGAACATCTTGCGCAGGTTCTCGACCGAATCCGCGTAATTGAAGAGCCAGGCGGCATTGACCAGGTCGAATTGCCCGAGCGGCTCCATGTTCGCCACGTCGCGCACGTGGAATTCGAGCGGATCGCCGTATTTGCGCGATTCCTCGCGGGCCAGGTCGATCATCTTCTCGGAGATATCCACGCCGACCACGCCGGCCGCGCCGCGCCGGTAGATTTCGCGCCCGAAAAAACCGAATCCGCAAGCCAGATCCAGCACCGACTTGCCGGAAACATCACCAATCATGTGGAAAATCGTGCGGACCTCGATGGCCCGCTGCGCGGCGGATTGCGTGAAATCCTCAAACAATCCGCCAATCGAATCGTATCGAGCTGTCGTACTCATTCGTAACCTTTCCATATCAACGGAATCACTATCGATGGGTCAATCGGCTGCCTATCCAGATTTATCGATATTCGCCTCCTCCTTATCGAGCAGATTCATGATTCGGCATGTACGCCATGAATAAGCATGACAAAATGCCGCTGCATTCCCTCGAAATGGTTTGGAATTTGACTTAATTCATTCAATGAAAGCGGATTGTATCTAAGCGAATCGGTCCCATGAAATTCTTTGGATGCATCGCCATCATTCATTTCGAGAATTTTTTACAGCCTGTCACACTTTCACTATTCGTCAGACGGATTTGCTGAATCAGATTCACGGGTGCATGCACGCATCGGCATGAGATACCGGATCGAGGCATCGCAAGTCGCCCATTCGCGATATCAATTCGTCTTATTTTTTACTTTCACGCGAAATGCATAACAAAAAGCATGCAGCGCAAATATCCGATTCAGAATCCGAAATAATTCGGAAATGAAAAAATCCCGTGCAATACCTCGCACGGGATCGGCAATTCAATTCGGAACAGGAAAGCGGACGCGGCGGAAAATCCGGGAAAAATCGCCTGGAGCGGCGAGCCGGGAATCAGCGGTCGCGCACCACCCGCGCGATCACCTGGCGCAGCCAGCTGTGGGCGGGGTCGCCCTGCCGGCGCTGATGCCACATCTGCTGGAACTCGAAGGACTCCACCGGAAACGGCGGGTCGAACACGCACAGCCGCGTGTCGGCGCGCACCGCGTCGAGGTTGCGCCGCGCCACCGTCAGCACCAGGTCGGTATCGACGATCAGCTCGTTGGCCACGCCCCAGTGCGGCAGGATCACCGCGATGCGGCGCTCGGCGCGCAGTTGCGCGAGCGCGCGGTCGATCTCGTTGTCGGTGCCGGCGCGCATCGCCACCAGCGCATGCGGGCGCGCCAGCCAGGCCTCCAGGTCGAGCATGCGCGAGGCCGGCATGCTGGCCGCGTCGGCCAGGCAGGCGAAGGTCTCGACGAACAGCGTCTCGGTGTGCAGCTCGGTGGACGGCGGCGGGAACACGCCGAGCGCGAGGTCGACCTCGCCGTCCATCACCTGCATGCGCATCGCCTCGCGGGTCGCCTGGCTGACCACCAGCTCGATGCCCGGCGCGGTCGCGCGCAGCATGCGCACCAGCCTGGGCAGCACGATGCGCGCGCCGTAGTCGGACATCGACACGCGAAACACCCGCTGCGCCTGCGAGGGATCGAATTCGGGCGGCTCGAGCAGGGCGCCTAGCTGGTCCAGCGCATCCGACAGCGGCTGCATCAGCTCGCTGGCGCGCGAGGTCAGCTCCAGGCCGCCGCCGCGCCGCACCAGCAGCGGGTCGTCGAAGATGTCGCGCAGATGCGCCAGCGCATGGCTGATCGCGGGCTGGCTCTTGTGCAGGCGCATGGCGGTGCGGGAGATGTGTTTCTCCGTCATCAAGGCCTGCAGGGTCACCAGCAGGTTGAGGTCGATCCGCTTTAGATTATTCATGATTTGAATTACCGGGATAATTACTACGAATTTTCATTCAGATTATTAATATAAGAGAATCGGCCCGAACACAACCACCGCGTGATGAACGAACGATGCCGACCTCTCTTTCGCTCTCGACCGCCACCCTCGCCTGCGCTGCCCTGGTGGCCGGCGCCCTGGTGCCGCTGCAGGCGGGCAGCAACGCCGCGCTGGGCCGCGCGCTCGGCCATCCGCTGTGGGCCACCGTCGCCTCCCTGCTGGTGAGCCTGCTGTGCGTGCTGCCCGCGCTGTTCGTGATGCACGCGCATGCGCCGCTGCTCGGCCGCGCCACGCAACTGCCGGTGTGGATCTGGTTCGGCGGCATCGCCGGCGTGATCTACATCACCTCGGCCCTGGTGCTGACGCCGCGCCTGGGCGCGACCACCTTCATCGTCAGCGTGATCGCGGGCCAGATGCTGACCTCGCTGCTGATCGACAACTACGGGCTGATGGGGCTGCCCGTGAAGCCCGCCAATCCCGGGCGAGTGGCCGGCGTGCTGCTGATCTTCGCCGGCATGCTGCTGGTGCAGTGGTTCACCCCCGCGCCAGCGCCGCGGCCGGCCGACGGCCAAGCCGGCGCGGGCGCCGGCACCAGCGCCGAGGCCAGCCCTCATGCCGCCCGCGAGATCGAGCCGAGCGCGCATCCCCACACCTGATCCGGCCTGCGGGCCGATTTCCGCGTAGTCGAGACACCCATGAAATCGTCGCAACTGATTCTTGCCGGCACCGCCATGGCGGTGGTGTTCGGCGGCCTGTTCCTGTGGCGCAGCGGCCGCGAGGCGGTCGCCAACGAGGCGCCGCCCCCTTCCCCCCCGATGAGCGTGACGGCCAGCGTGGTGCGCGCCGGCACCGCGCCCTCCACGCTCGACGCGATCGGCACCCTGCTGGCGGTGCGGCAGGTGATGCTCGCGCCCGAGGTGGCGGGCCGCGTCACCGCGATCCACTTCACGCCGGGCAGCCAGGTCCGCCAGGGCGAGCCGCTGGTCCAGCTCTACGACGACCCGGAACGCGCCCAGCTCGCCAGCCTGCAGGCCAGGGCGGTGTTCGCGAAGAGCCAGCTGGCGCGCTCGCGCACGCTCGCGCCGGTCGGCGCCGAGCCGCGCAGCGTGTTCGACCAGCACCAGTTCGACTACCAATCGGCCAGCGCCGACGCGCGCCAGGTCGAGGCGGTGATCCGCCAGAAGCTGGTGCGCGCGCCGTTCGCCGGCGAGATCGGGATCCGCCAGGTCAATCTCGGTCAGTACCTGAACGCGGGCGAGGCCATCGCCACGCTGACCGACCTCGACACGCTCTACGCCAACTTCACCCTGCCGCAGAAGTACCTGGGGCAACTGCGCGCCGGCCAGGCCGTGCACCTGGCAGCCGATGCCTATCCGGGCCGCGATTTCGTCGGCAAGGTCACGGCGATCGAGCCGCGCGTGGGCGACGCCACCCGCAACGTGACGGTGCAGGCCACCCTGGACAACCGCGGCCATCCGCTGCGGCCCGGCATGTACGCGCACGTCACCCTGGAGCTGCCTTCGCGGCCCGACGTGCTGACCGTGCCCGACACGGCGGTGCAGAGCTCGCAGGACGGCGATACCGTCGCGGTGGTCGAGAAGCCGAACACGCAGGGCATCGGCACCGTCGCGTTCCGCAAGGTGCGCACCGGAATCGCCGGCGGCGGGCGCATCGAGGTGCTCGAGGGGCTGCGCGCCGGCGAGGTGGTGCTGACCGCGGGCCAGGTGCGTGTCGCGCCCGGCGCGCGCGTGAAGATCGCCTACGACCGGCACGACGGCGACCAGGCCAGCCTGGCGGCCGGCCCCCGCGACACGGAAACGGAGACGGCGCAATGAACACGCACCGCTCGCAGCCGGCCTTCACCGACATCTTCATCCGCCGCCCGGTGCTGGCCCTGGTGGTCAGCCTGCTGATCCTGCTGGTCGGCCTGCGCGCGCTGATGTCGCTGCCGATCCGCCAGTACCCGACGCTGGAGAGCGCCACCATCAGCGTCGAGACCGACTACCCGGGCGCCTCGCAGGCGCTGATGCAGGGTTTCGTCACCACCCCGATCGCGCAGTCGATCGCGACCGCCGACGGCATCGACTACCTGAGCTCGAGCACCACCCAGGGCAAGAGCGTGATCAAGGCGCGCCTGCGCCTGAACGCCGACTCGAATCGCGCCATGACGGAAATCATGGCCAAGGTGCAGGAGGTCAAGTACAAGCTGCCCGCCGACGCCTACGACTCGATCATCACCAAGCTGACCGACGCGCCGACCGCGGTGATGTACCTCGGTTTCGCGAGCGACACGCTGTCGATCCCCGAGATCACCGACTACATCGTGCGCGTGGCGCAGCCGCTGGTGACCACGGTGCCGGGCGTGGCCTCGGCCGACATCCTCAGCGGCCAGAACCTCGCGATGCGCGTCTGGCTCGATGCCGACCGGCTCGCCGCGCACGGCCTCTCGGCCGGCGACGTGTCGGCCGCGCTGAAGGCCAACAACGTGCAGGCCGCGCCGGGCCAGATCAAGGGCGCGCTGACGCTGGCCGACATCAGCGCCAACACCGACCTGCAGGACGCGCGCGCGTTCGGCGACCTGGTGGTGCGCGCAGCCGACAACGGCTACAGCCTGGTGCGGCTGCGCGACGTGGCCACCGTCGAGATCGGCGGCCAGAACTACGATTCGAGCGCGCTGATGAACGGCCGGCGCGCGGTCTATATCGCCGTCAACGCGACGCCCTCGGGCAACCCGCTGGAGATCGTGCAGGGCATCGACGCGCTGCTGCCGGCGATGGAGCGCAACAAGCCGGCCGGCCTCACCATCGCCGACGGCTTCGACGTGGCCCGCTTCATCCACGCCTCGATCGACGAGGTGCGCACCACGCTGGCCGAGACGGTGGTGATCGTGGTGGTGGTGATCTTCCTGTTCCTCGGCAGCTTCCGCGCGGTGCTGATCCCGATCCTCACGATCCCGCTGTCGCTGGTCGGCACCGCCTTGCTGATGCTGCTGTTCGGTTTCTCGCTGAACATCCTCACCCTGCTGGCGATGGTGCTGGCGATCGGCCTGGTGGTGGACGACGCGATCGTGGTGGTCGAGAACATCCATCGCCATATCGAGGCGGGCGAGCCGCCGGTGCGCGCCGCGCTGATCGGCACGCGCGAGATCGTGATGCCGGTGATCGTGATGACCGGCACCCTGGTGGCGGTCTACGCGCCGATCGGGCTGATGGGCGGGCTGACCGGCTCGCTGTTCAAGGAGTTCGCCTTCACGCTGGCGGGGTCGGTGTTCGTGTCGGGCGTGATCGCGCTGACGCTCTCGCCGATGCTGGGCTCGCTGCTGCTCACCGCGCAGCTCTCCGAAGGACCCATCGTCAAGCGCATCGAGCAGGTGATGGCGCGCCTGACCGGCTGGTACCGGCGCGGCCTGCGCGCCAGCCTCGGCGCGCGGCCGCTGGTGCTGCTGGTGGGCGTGGTGGTGCTGGCCGGCATCGTGCTGCTGTTCTCGGGCGTCAAGCGCGAACTCGCGCCGCCCGAGGACCAGGGCTCGATCATGGCCGTCATGAAGGCGCCGAAGTACGCCAACCTCGACTACATGGAGCGCTACGCGCCCGAACTCGAGCGCGCCTTCCGCGCCTTCCCCGAAGCCGATACCAGCTTCATCCTGAACGGCTACAACGGCAGCAACCTGGGCTTCGCCGGCGTCAACCTGGTGGACTGGTCCAAACGCGAGCGCGGCGCGGCGCAGTTGCAGGGCATCGTGCAGAACGGCGCGAGCGCGATCGAGGGCGAGCAGATCTTCACCTTCCTGCTGCCCTCGCTGCCGGCGTCCGGCGGCGGCCTGCCGGTGCAGATGGTGGTGCGCGCGCCGGCCGATTACCCGCAGCTCTACGAGACGGTCGAGAAGCTCAAGGCCGCCGCGGGCAAGAGCGGGCTGTTCTCGACGGTCGACAGCGACCTCACCTTCGACAGCCGCGCCGTCAGGCTGACGATCGACCATAGCCAGGCCAACGCGCTCGGCGTCACCATGCAGGACATCGCCGATACGCTGGCCGTGCTGGTCGGCGAGAACTACGTGAACCGCTTCAACTTCAAGGGCCGCTCCTACGACGTGATCCCTCAGGTCGCGCGCGGCGAGCGGCTCACGCCCGAGACGCTGGCACGCTACTACGTGAAGACGCGCAGCGGCGCGATGATCCCGCTCTCGACGGTGGTGCGCGTCACCACCGGCAACCAGGCCAGCATGCTGAACCAGTTCAACCAGATGAACGCGGTCACGCTGTCGGCCGTGCCGGCGGCCGGCGTGACGATGGGGCAAGCGGTCGAATTCCTGGCCGCGCAGTCGCTGCCGCACGGTTATTCGATCGACTGGCTCGGCGAATCGCGGCAATACGTGCAGGAAGGCAATCGCCTGACCGTCACCTTCGTGTTCGCGCTGATCGTGATCTTCCTGGTGCTGGCCGCGCAATTCGAGAGCCTGCGCGATCCGCTGGTGATCCTGGTCTCGGTGCCGCTGTCGGTCTGCGGCGCGCTGGTGCCGCTCTACCTCGGTTATGCCACGCTGAACATCTACACGCAGATCGGCCTGGTCACCCTGATCGGCCTGATCACCAAGCACGGCATCCTGATGGTCAGCTTCGCCAACGACCTGCAGCGCGACGAGGGGCTGGACCGGCTCGCCGCGATCGAGCGCGCCGCCGCGGTGCGCCTGCGCCCAATCCTGATGACCACCGCCGCGATGGTGGCCGGCCTGGTGCCGCTGGTGTTCGCCAGCGGCGCCGGCGCGGCGAGCCGCTTCGCGATCGGCATCACCGTCTCGACCGGGATGCTGGTCGGCACGCTGTTCACGCTGTTCGTGCTGCCCACCGTCTACACCTTCCTCGCGCGCAATCACGGCGCCGTGCGCGCCTCCGAACGCGAGCGCCTGCTCGCCACCCAGCATTGAGACGCATCGTGTCCGCCTTCGCTCGCTTCGCCGTCCGCTTTCCCTTCCCCGCCCTGAAACCGTCGATGACGGCCGGCGCGGCGGTCCTGCTGTTCGCAGCCACGGGCTGCACGATGGCGCCGCATTACCAGCGGCCCGCCGCCCCCGTGTCGGGCAGCTTCCCGTCCGACGGCGTCTACGCGACGCAACCGGGCGCGGACGGCGCGCGCAGCGCCAGTGGCCAGGCCGCCGCCGACATCGGCTGGCGCAACTTCTTCGCCGATCCGCGCC
>NZ_VWWK01000019.1:0-75134 GCF_011753035.1 Burkholderia sp. Ax-1720
CCGCGGCGTTGCGGCGCCCGCTGGCGCGCACGCTGTCCGCGCGCGGCGCGCGGCTGGTGGCCGGCGCCGGGGTCTCCAAACGGCAGGGCGGCGCCTTCATGCCGGGCGTGCCCGACGTGTCGCGCTTTCCGGCCCGGGTCTGGACCCGCCTGCACAACAAATACTGGCGCCGCCTGCGGCCCGACCTGCTGACCTACGCGCCGGGCGGCGGGCTCGCCTCGATGCGCGAGGCGCTGGCCGACTACCTGCGCACCTCGCGCTCGGTGCGCTGCTCGCCCGAGCAGATCGTGATCACCACCGGCATCCACCAGTCGATCGACCTGGCCACGCGCCTGCTGACCGATCCCGGCGACGTGATCTGGACCGAGGATCCCTGCTACTGGGGCGTGCGCAGCGTGCTGCACGTCTCGGGGCTGACCACGCGGCCGATCCCCGTCGACGAGGAAGGCATCGCGCCGAGCGCCGAGGATCTCGCCACGCCGCCCCGGCTGATGCTGGTCACCCCTTCGCACCAGTACCCGCTCGGCATGGTGATGAGCCTCGCGCGGCGGCGCATGCTGCTCGAATACGCGCGCCAGCACGGCGCCTGGATCATCGAGGACGACTACGACAGCGAATTCCGCTACGGCAGCCGGCCGCTGGCCTCGTTGCAGGGGCTCGACGGCAGCGGGCAGGTGATCTACGTGGGCAGCTTCGGCAAGACGCTGTTCCCGGGGCTGCGGGTGGGTTACCTGGTGGCGCCCGAGCCGCTGGCCGAAAGCTTCGCGACCGCCAGCGCCGAGCTGTATCGCGAGGGGCAACTGCTGCAGCAGGCGGTGCTGGCGGAATTCATCGCGGAAGGGCATTTCGTGTCGCACATCCGCAAGATGCGCGCGTTGTACGGCCTGCGGCGGCAGACGCTGCTCGACGTGCTGGCGCGCCGCTACGGCGACGCGCTGCCGGCCGTGGGCGGCGACGCGGGCCTGCACCTGGTGATGCGCCTGCCCGACGGCGCCGACGATCGCGCCGTGGCGCAGGCCGCGCTCGAACGCAATATCGTGGTGCGCGCGCTGTCCGGCTATTACGCCGATCCCTCGCGCGCGGCGCCGGGGCTGCTGCTCGGCTACGCCTGTGTGCCCGAGGACGAGATCGGGCCGGCCTTCGAGACGCTGGCCGAGGCGATCGACGAGGTGGTGTTCGCGAAGCGCGGCGGCTAGCGCCGGCCGGCGCGGCTTTTTTCTCCCCGCATGGAATAGCCGGGCCGGGTCGAACGTTCAGTGGGGGCGCCGGTACCGCGTCGCGCGACGCCGGCCGGGATCCGTCCCGCCCATTCATTCGATACGAGCCTCCCAGCATGAAGCCCTTCCTGTCCGCGCTGA
Organism: Burkholderia sp. Ax-1720; assembly: GCF_011753035.1. Taxonomy (NCBI): domain Bacteria; kingdom Pseudomonadati; phylum Pseudomonadota; class Betaproteobacteria; order Burkholderiales; family Burkholderiaceae; genus Burkholderia; species Burkholderia sp. Ax-1720. The sequence continues at coordinate 1,359 of NZ_VWWK01000019.1, forward strand.
AACCGATCCACGCCGCCTGCCTGCTGGCCGGCCTCGCCGGGCTCGTCAGCCTGCCGGCGCTGGCCGACGTGAAGATCGGCGTGACCGTCTCGGCCACCGGCCCGGCCGCCTCGCTCGGCATTGCGCAGAAGAATACGATCGCGCTGCTGCCCAGGGAGATCGCCGGGCAGAAGATCGACTACATCGTGCTCGACGACGCTTCCGACCCCTCGCACGCGGTGCAGAACGCACGCAAGCTCAGCAGCGAGGACCATGTCGACGCGCTGGTCGGCTCGACCATCGTGCCGAACTCGCTAGCGATGCTCGATATCGCCGCGCAGTCCGGCACGCCGATGATCGCGCTGGCCGCGGCCGCCTCGATCGTGGCGCCGATGGACGCCAAGCGCGGCTGGGCCTTCAAGACGCCGCAGAACGACGCGCTGATGGCCGGCGCGATCGTGCAGAACATGGTCGAGCATCATGTGAAGACGGTCGGCTTCATCGGCTTCGCGGATGCCTATGGCGAAAGCTGGCTCAACGAATTCGGCAAGGCGGCCGCGAAGGCCGGCATCCAGCTGGTCGCGAGCGAGCGCTATGCGCGCAACGACACCTCGGTCACCGGCCAGGTGCTGAAGATCGTCTCGCGCAATCCCGATGCGGTGCTGATCGCCGGCGCCGGTTCGCCGGCCGCGCTGCCGCAGAAGACGCTCAAGGAGCGCGGCTACAAGGGCCTCTACTACCAGACCCACGGCGTGGCGAACGGCGATTTCCTGCGCCTGTGCGGCAAGGATTGCGAAGGCACCTTCCTGCCGGCCGGCCCCTTGCTGGTGGCCGAGCAACTGCCCGATTCGAACCCCGTGAAGGCGAGCGCGCTGGTTTATCGGCGCGCCTATGACGGTGCCTATGGCGCGGGCAGCACCTCGACCTTCGGCGGCAATGCCTGGGATGCGGGCCTGTTGCTGCAGCAGGCGATTCCCGTCGCGCTGAAGCAGGGCCAGCCGGGTACCGCGGCGTTCCGCTCGGCGCTGCGCACCGCGCTCGAGAACACCAGGGATCTGCGGACCTCGCAGGGTGTCGTCAACATGACGCCGACCGATCACTCGGGCCTCGACGAGCGCGCGCGCGTGATGGTCGAGATCGTGGGCGGCGGCTGGCGGCTGGTGCCGAACTGATCGCCGATGTGATCGGTCTGTATCGCCGGTGGCGGGCGCGCTTCCTCATTTTGTTTCGCCATCGCGCCTGCCGATGGAATAGCCCGGTAGCCTGGCGCGTTACCCAAGTGTCACCGCTTGGGTGTCGCGACTGGCTTACGGACTCCTCATGGATTTGCTTACCTTGTGGCTCGGCATGATCGCCGTGCTGCTGCTGTTCGGACTGCTCATGTGGCTCAGGCCCGAATGGTTCCTGTCGACCATCTGGGTGCATCCGCCGCATCATCTCTGCGACGAGGCGATTTCGCATTTGTATGGGGAGCGTAAATCCGAGCCCGGCGTCGAGGCGCCAGCCGATTCCAACCGGCCGGAGATGGCCAGGACGCCGGTGCAGGCCGAGACAACGGAATCGGATTGAGGCGAATACATCGGCGCAGCGATCGACGTGAACTATGCCAGCAGTTCTCGCGCGGCCGAGGCGAATGCGGCGAAGCAGGTGTCGAACGTCGGTCTGTCGTCCCCGTATATCAGCGGCGACAGGCGTTGGTCGAAATCCCGGCGAAGCGCTTCACGATGACGGGCGGCGTCCAGCGTATGTCGTAGAACCGCGAACGGGTCCGTGTCGAAGCGGGGATGCTGGCCTCGAAACTCCCTGGCATCCTGCCTGACCAGATCGGCAAAGACAGTGCGCGCGGCCTCGAGACTGGCGGGATTCGATTCGACGATGCATCGCACATCGTGGATATGCCGGATCAGCGCCGTATCGAAGGTGCCCCGCTGATAACCGTCCCAGTTCCATGCACAGCGACGCAGCATGGACAGGACTTTTTCCGCCAGGGTTTCAGCGGCTGACAGGCAAGCCATCGCAAATCGATGAGGTCGTTCGCGTGGAATGAAGCTGTCGAGCAGATAGCCCATTTCGAGTGTCTCGACGGGGAGCCGCGGAGGACGATGAATGAGTTCGAGCTTCAATTGCGGGCGAAGCGCGCCGGAAACGTCCTGGAATCGTGCGTCATAGGAGACGGCAAGGCAGTAGTAGCGGCGATTGTCCCTTGAAACCGGATTGTCGCCGCTCGTCGCCGCCGCATATTCGAAGCCGATATCGCTCAGGCAGCGTTCGACGGCATCATGCAGGTCGCCGAGACGTTTCCGGTCGCCTTGCCGGTGCGGCAGGGCGTATCCCGGTGGAATGGCATCGAGCACGACCTTGATGTCGATGTCTTCGGACATCCGCTCGATCAGCCCATGTGCCTTGGAAAGGCAGGTGCCACCGGCGAAGATCAAGTGCGTGGCTACATCCAGTGTCGCGGGCGCCGGGTTGCCCCGCGCCCGATTCAACTGGTGGGCGACATGCCTGAGTTGAATTCGAGACAAGGCATGGAGCGCATCCGTGACGTGTATGTCTTTCTCCGCCACGGCGGGAGAGAGGGCTTTCAGTATTCCCGCGGCAGCGGCATCTTCAATATCGGAGATGAGTTCGTCCGGAATGACTTTCATAGGCCAGCGTGCGACTCCCTACGGTCACCTTGCGAGTGATGCGTCGACGGCCAGTATTGACGATGCTGCTCACCGGAACCTGAGTAGTTTCGCCGCGGTTGTACTCGTCGACGAGCCGGCTCGATCTGATCTCGATTCCAAGCTTGGCGAACAATTCCGCGGAGATGACTTCCAGGGTTCCCGCCGGTGTCGGCTTGCCGGTGAACTTGTTGATGCGCGTCTTGGCGAATGCGCCCTTGCTCACCCTGACCAATTCGCCGTTCTCGACCAGATGGGCCAGCACGCGCCCGATCTGCGAATCGCTTCCCATCCTGGCGAATTCGGAGCGCAGGACGACCAGGCTTGCACGTTGCGATATCGAGCGTCGAATGCGGTCTTCGAGTTTCATGGCGGGACTCCGGATGCCGGTGGAATTGCGAGAGTCACTCTAGCATGAGAACTGAGGAAGATTTATAAGAAACAAGAGCTTATGTTCTCAAGAACTGCGTATTGACAGTCAGGTTTTGCAGCCTGTCTGACACGGCTCACGATCGACGCTCGTTCCGGCAAACGTCCTCCACGTCTGACGCCCCCCTCAAACCGCCATCGCCTCGCGCGTCCCCGCCGCTTCCCGCTCACCTCCCATCCGCGTCTCGATCAGGCCGATCAGCGCCACCAGCATCTGATTGACCGGCGTCGCCACCCCCAGCGCCGTGCCGCGCCGCACGATCGCGCCGTTCAGGTGCGCGATCTCGGTGGCACGGCCGCGCGCGAAATCCTGCGCCATCGAGGAATACTGGCCGCCCGGGATAGTCCGACGAATGCGCGCGTACTGGCTGCCGGCATCGAGGTCCATCCGCACGCCCTCGGCGCGGGCGACGGCCAGGCATTCGGCTAGCACGTCGCGCATCGCCTGCTCGGCCGCCGGCAGACCGCTGACCGCGCCGAACGGCAGTTGCACCAGCGCCGAGATGGCGTTGTACGAGCAGTTCAGCACCAGCTTGTCCCACAAGGCCGCGGCCACGTCGGCGGAGACCAGGGTCGGCACGCCGGCTGCCTCGAAGCACCGCGCCACCGCCTCGCTGCCGGCGGCGGTCCCGATGATCAGGTCGCCGCGCCCGTGATGCCGGAGATGCCCGGCATCGGCCATCTCGCAGGCCACGTAGACGGCCGCGGCGATCGCGGGGCGGCCCAGCGCGGCCTCGAGGGTCGCCGCGTTGTCGATGCCGTTCTGCAGCGACACCACGATCGCCTCGCGCTTCAGGTGCGGGCGCAATGCCTCGGCCGCCTCGACGGTATCGTCCGATTTCACGCAGACCAGCACCAGGTCGGCCTCGGCGGCCGCCGCCGGATCGGTGCTCGCCCGCACCGGGACGCGCTCGTCGAAATGCGCGGATTCGAAGCGCAGGCCCTGCGCGCCGATCGCCTCGACATGCCGCGCTCGCCCGATCAGCACCACGTCCTGGCCGCCCCGCGCCAGCATCCCGCCATAGAAGCACCCCACGGCGCCCGCGCCCATCACCACGACCTTCATCCTTGCTCTCCACAGTTCGCGTTCGCGTCCTCGCGGACCGAAACTGCTGGAATGGTAGCGGCGCAGCGCTGTACAGTTCAGCCAAAACCTGTGCGATTCGCTGCCATGCCTGGCTCGAAACGCCAATTTTTCAAGTCGAATTGAGGAATGGAGCCAATGAAGCTCGACAAGACCGATGTGACGATCCTCAACGCGCTGCAGCGCAACGCGCACGTGAAGGCGGCCGAACTGGCCGAGGAACTGTCGATCTCGCCCTCGCCGCTGTACCGGCGCATCCGCCTGCTCGAGGAGGCAGGCGTGATCAAGGACTACGTCGCGGTGCTCGACCAGGACAAGGTGGGTTATCCCGTCAACGCCTACGTGTCGGTGGCGGTGGAGAAGTCGGCCGACACGCTGGCGGCTTTCGAGCGCGTGATCCGCGGCTGCGACGAGGTGATGGAGTGCTACCTGATGACGGGCGCCTACGACTACATGATCCGCGTGGTCGCCAACGACATCCCGGGCATCGAGCGCTTCGTGATGTCCAGGCTGGCCACCATCGAGGGCGTGCGCGACGTCAGCACGGCGATCACGCTGCGCCGCGTGCAGTACAAGACCGGCTTGCCGGTGAAGGTGGTGGATCGCTGAGCACGCCGGGCCGCTGGATGGGTCGGCCTGCGCGCTACATCCGGATCAGCACGGCGCCCGCCACCACCATCGCGCAGGCCAGCAGGCGCCGCGTGGTGGGCTGCTCGCGCATGGCGAACCAGCCGATGCCGATCGCGAAGATCGAGCTGGTCTCGCGCAGCGCCGAGACGGTGGCCACCGGCAGGTAGCGGTAGGCCAGCGTGACGATCGCATAGGCGCCCAGCGCGCAGGTGCCGGCGGCCACGCCGCGCCAGAGCGTGGCGCTCGGCGCCAGCAGCGCGCGCGGGCCGCCGCGCAGCGCGCAGACCAGCACGAACTGCGGCACGTTCCACAGCAGGTAGACCCAGCAGATATACGACAGCGAATTGCCGGCCAGGCGCACGCCGATGCCGTCCACCACCGAATACGCGGCGATGAATACGCCGGTCAGCACCGCATAGGGCACGCTCTCGCCGGACAGGCGCAGGCCGCGCCGCAGCGCGAGCGAGATGATGCCGCCGGAAACCAGGGCGATGCCGGCCAGCGCGAAGGCCGAGGGCCGTTCGCCGAGCGCGGCGAAGGCGAACAGCGCGACCAGCAGCGGGGAGCTGCCGCGCGCGATCGGGTAGATCTGGCTGAATTCGCCGCTGCGATAGGCGCGCAGCAGCGCCACGCAATAGCCGATCTCGAGCAGGGCCGAGGCCGCGATGTAGGGCCACGCGGCCGCGGCCGGCGCCGGCAGCCACAGCGCGCCGGCCACCCCGGCGACGAGGTAGGGCACGGCCATCGTCCCGAGCTGGATCACGCGATCCTCGCTGACGTGCAGGAAGGCATTCCAGATCGCGTGCAGCAGCGCGGAGAACAGCACGAGGGCGACGAGCAGATGATCCATGACGGCGGGGGGCGCGAGACGAGGAGCCGGTTTAGCTGCCCGCAAGCCCGGCCGGGCTTGCGGCAATCGGAGGCAAAATGCGGCAAGCCGTGGATTATCGCAGCATGCTCCCGGTTTCGCCAAGTGTCCGTTTCGTGACGCCCGGTGCGGGTCGCGCCCGCGTTCGCCGCGGATTGTCGATAATGGCGCTTTCCCAACCACGACCACCACCCCCTCGCCATGAACTCGAACCCGCAATCGAATCAGCCGCCGCGCCTGACCAGCCTGTCGCACGGCGGCGGCTGCGGCTGCAAGATCGCACCGGGCGTGCTGGCCGACCTGCTCAAGCGCAACGCGCCGCCCGCGCTGTTCCCCGACCTGCTGGTCGGCACCGAGACCGCTGACGATGCCGCCGTCTACCGGCTCAACGACGAGCAGGCGATCGTCGCCACCACCGATTTCTTCATGCCGATCGTCGACGATCCCTACGACTTCGGCCGGATCGCCGCCACCAATGCGCTGTCCGACGTCTACGCGATGGGCGGCAAGCCGATCCTGGCGCTGGCCCTGGTCGGCATGCCGATCAACGTGTTGCCGCACGAGACCATCGCGGCGGTGCTCAAGGGCGGCGAGGCGGTCTGCGCCGAGGCGGGCATTCCCGTCGCGGGCGGTCATTCGATCGACTCGGTCGAGCCGATCTACGGGCTGGCCGCGCTGGGCCTGGTGCATCCTTCGCGCGTCAAGCGCAACGCGGGCGCGCGCGCCGGCGACGTGCTGGTGCTCGGCAAGCCGCTCGGCGTCGGCGTGTTGTCGGCCGCGCTCAAGAAGAACCAGCTCGATGCCGCCGGCTACGCGGCGATGATCGCGGCCACCACCAAGCTGAACCGGCCCGGCGCAGAGCTGGCCGCGCTGCCGGGCGTGCACGCGATGACCGACGTGACCGGTTTCGGCCTGCTCGGCCATGGGCTCGAGGTGGCGCGCGGCGCGGGGCTGACGGCGCGCGTGCGTTATGCCGCGCTGCCCTGGCTGGCCGGCGCCGAGGCGTTCGCCGAGGCCGGCGTGGTGACCGGCGCGTCGGGACGCAACTGGGCCGCCTATGGCGCCGAGGTACGGCTGGGCGACGGCCTGCCCTCGATCGCGCAGGCCCTGCTGACCGATCCGCAAACCTCGGGCGGCCTGCTGGTGGCCTGCGCGCCAGACAGCGTCGACGAGGTGCTGGCCTGCTTCCACGCCGACGGTTTCGCGCAGGCGGCCGTGATCGGCGAACTGGTCGACGGCGCGCCGCGCATCGAGGTGACCTGAGGATGTGACCTGAGCCGCTGAACTGAGCCGCCGGCGCAGGTCGCCGCCCATCGACGGGAGCCCATCGCGGCTCCCGTTTTCATTGCGCCGGGCGCCCGGAAATTTGGCCGGCCGCGCCCGACCGATAGAATCGCAATCCTGTCGTACGAATTCGCGGCCGGTTTCGCCGGTTCCGCTCGCTCCGGCGTTCGCCGCTTCGGGCTTGCCGGCGGCGCGTGCCGCGTGTTCGCTACGCTTGCGGCCTGGCTGACGGCGACCTCGATCGCCGCGGGCCGCGTCGTGTCCCCGCGTCACGACGAAACCGACGCGCGCGCCATGCCGGAGGGCCCGGTGCGGCGCGCGCGCCTCGCATGTCGATAGCCGTTCTCACCACTCCATTCATAAGGAACGACGATGCTGACTCGCTCGATCATTTCCGCGGCCGTTGTCTCGCTGGCCGCGTGCGCCACGGTGCCTTCCGTCGCGCAGAACTCCGCCACCACCCAGGACGCGCAGGACGGCGCCGACCACGCGGCCGGCACGCGCGCGCCCAAGGTGATGATCATCACCATGTTCGGGCCGGAAGGGCAGGCCTGGACCGACCGGATCGGCCCCTGGACGCCGGTCAGGGTGGAAGGCCTCTCGCCCGATTATCCGAACGTGCAGTGCAACCGCCAGGACGTCTGCGTGGTGACCACCGGCATGGGTTACGCGAACGCGGCGGCCACCATCATGGCGCTGGGCTTCTCGCCGAAGTTCGACCTGCGCCGCACCTACTTCCTGGTCTCGGGCATCGCCGGCGTCGATCCGGCCCAGGGCACGGTCGGCTCGGCGGCCTGGTCGCATTACCTGGTCGACTTCAGCCTGCAGTGGGAGCTCGACGCGCGCGAGATCCCGGCCGGCTGGAACACCGGTTACCTCGGCATCAATACCAAGAGCCCGAGCGACAAGCCGCCGCTCGACTACAAGACCGAGGTGTTCGAGCTGAATCCGAAGCTGACCGAGGCGGCCTATGCGCTGTCGCGCAACGTGACCCTGGCCGACAACGCGCAGGCCCAGGCCGCGCGCGCGAAGTTCGACACGGCACCGGCCAACCGGCCGCCGGCGGTGGTCCGCTGCGATACCTCGTCGGGCAATACCTGGTTCTCGGGCACGAAGATCGGCGAGCGCGCGCGCCAGTGGACCAAGATCCTGACCGACGGCAAGGGCACCTATTGCATGACGGCCCAGGAAGACAACGCCACTTACGAGGCGCTCACGCGCGCGGCGGCCACCAAGCGGGTCGACCTCTCGCGCGTGGCGGTGCTGCGCACCGGCTCCGACTTCGATCGCCCGTACCCGGGCCAGACCAGCGTCGACAACCTGCTCAACTACGCGGACCAGGGCGGCTTCACGATCGCGACCGAGAACCTGTATCGCGCCGGCAATCCGCTGGTGCAGGACATCGTCACGCACTGGAGCGAGTGGCGCGACGGCGTGCCGGCACGCTGATCGCGGTGTTGCATCCGCGCTTGGCGCCTCGTTGAAAAGAATCGGGCCCGGCCGTCGCGCCTTCCCGAGGAGCGACGGCCGGGCCCGACGGGCACGAGGCGGTGAAACATCGACGGGCGGCCCGCGAAGGCCGCCCGTTTTTTCATCGGCGTGTCACTCGCTCTCGTTGCCGCGCGGCTGCGCGCGGAACGGGATCCAGACCGGCGTGGTCTGGTCCCAGTGGTCGAGTTGCGACGGTTTCGGTTCGTTCGGGTTCATGATCGTGACCTCCTTCCGGTGACAGGGTTTGCCGGGGATGCGCGGCGCCTGGGCCGCGCGCGGCTGGTTTAGCGGTTGGCCGAGGCGAGTTCGCTCGACGGGGCGCCCGATTCCGAATGGGCGGCGCGTTGTTGGGCGAGCTCGATGCCTTGCGGATACGAGGTGCTCTTGCGCATCAGGGCCAGGGTGCCGTCGCGCTGGGCTTGGGCGAGTTCGGCGCGCACCTGGGCGCGGGTGAGCGGGGCTTGCGTGGTGTTCGCGTGCATGGCGGGCAGGTCGCCGTAGCTGCCGGCGCGGCCGATGCCGCCATCGGCAAAGGCGGAAGCTGCGGTGGCGGACAGCACGAGAGCGGCGGCGGTGAGGGCGAGGCGGTTCATGTTCAACTCCTTGGGGATTCGGGAGCGCTTCCGGTCCGGTTGCGCGATGGAGTGAAATTTAGGTGCGCGCGCAGCATCGATAAATAAGGCCGTCGCGAATTGAATTGTCGTCGTGCTGGAACAATCGATTTCCGTACTGCGAATAGGGTCAGGCAAAAGCCTTGTCCAGACTGGATTTCGGCGATTCCTGGCGAGCCGGCACCGGCGGCCGTTTTCGAATTGATGCATTTGGAGCAATAGTGTGATGCTCCGAAGTTGACGATTCCATTGGGCATGCTGCGTTGCAAAAATACATCGCATCCGAGAGGATCGTGCCCTCGAATGCGCGCCCGGCGCGGCCGCCGCGGGCGGTTCCCGGCCGCGCGCCGCGTGCCCCGGCTGGTATCCGGTGCGCATGGCGACCACTCGATACCGAACCGTCTCGCCCATTACGGGACAGCGCAGTCAGCCGATCGAAGGCATTGCCGGCTGTGCCGATTTCATCATCGTCACCGGTAATTAGTCACAAGCCGCGAGGTTTTGGCGGGCGGATACTCGCTGCACCGATTCGACTTCCCCTTCGAGGAGACTGGAACATGACCCAATCCGCCAAGCACTGGAGCGGCGTATTCCCCGCCGTCAGCACGCAGTTCAAGCCCGATTTCTCGCTCGACCTCGAGGCCACGCATCGCGTCATGAGCAATCTCGTGAAGGACGGCGTGTCGGGACTGGTGGTGTGCGGCACGGTGGGCGAGAACACCTCGATGACGGTGGCCGAGAAGATCTCGGTGATCGAGGCCGCGCGCGACGCCTCGGGCGGCCGCGTGCCGGTGATCGCCGGCGTGGCGGAATTCACCACCGAATTCGCCAGGCAGACCGTGCGCGCCGCGGCCAAGGCCGGCGTGGACGGCGTGATGGTGATGCCGGCGCTGGTCTACTCGGCCAAGACGCACGAGACGGCCGCGCATTTCCGCGCCGTCGCCACCAGCACCGACCTGCCGGTGATGGTCTACAACAATCCGCCGATCTACAAGAACGACGTCACGCCCGACGTGCTGATCGCGCTGCAGGATTGCGAGAACATCGTCTACTTCAAGGATTCCTCGGGCGATACGCGCCGCTTCATCGACATCCGCAACGCGGTCGGCGATCGCTTCGTGCTGTTCGCGGGCCTCGACGACGTGGTGGTCGAGAGCATCGCGGTGGGCGCCCAGGGCTGGGTGTCGGGCATGTCGAACGCGTTCCCGAAGGAAGGCGAGACGCTGTTCCGCCTGGCCATGCAGAAGCGCTTCGACGAGGCGCTCGCGCTGTATCGCTGGTTCATGCCGCTGCTGCACCTCGACGCGCGTCCCGACCTGGTCCAGTGCATCAAGCTGTGCGAGGAACTGCTGGGCCGCGGCAGCGCGATCACGCGTCCGCCGCGTCTCGCGCTCGAAGGCGAGGCGCTCGCGCACGTGAAGAAGATCGTCGCCGAGGCGCTCGCGAATCGTCCCGCGTTGCCCGACGTCGGCCTCTGAGCAGGACGGGGCGGCCCGCGCCGCGCGCGTGGCCCGCTTCGCCCGATCCGCCGCAGCCGGAACCGCTTCGACCGGCCGGGCCGCCACCCTGGCCCGGCTCTCTCCCTCCCGCGCCGCTTCGGCGCCCCGAGCACCGTGCGCATCGCCTGCGCGCGGCGCGGGCGTTCGTCCCTGCGTTCCGGTTGCGTGACCCGCCGTCCGGCGGGCGACGCGCCGGCGCGCACGACCGGACGGCCTACATGGCAGGAGACAGACAGATGGCACAAGGCAAATTCCAGCGGCAACTCTCGCTGACCGACCTGACCTTCATCGGGCTCGGCGCGATCTTCGGCTCGGGCTGGCTGTTCGCGGCCAGCCACGTGGCCAGCATCGCCGGCCCGGCCGGCATCTTCTCTTGGGTACTCGGCGGCTTCGCGGTGCTGCTGCTCGGCATCGTCTACTGCGAGCTCGGCGCCGCGCTGCCGCGCGCGGGCGGCGTGGTGCGCTACCCGGTGTTCTCGCACGGCCCGCTGCTCGGCTACCTGATGGGCTTCATCACGCTGATCGCGTTCTCCAGCCTGATCGCGATCGAGGTGGTCGCGGCGCGCCAGTACGCGGCCGCCTGGTTCCCGGCGCTCACCGTGCCCGGCTCGAACGCGCCGACCACCCTCGGCTGGCTGCTGCAGTTCGCGCTGCTGTGCCTGTTCTTCCGGCTCAATTACTCGAGCGTGAAGACCTTCGCGACGGCCAACAACATCATCAGCCTGTTCAAGTTCGTGGTGCCGCTGGCGGTGATCGTGGTGCTGCTCGTGTTCTTCAAGCCGCGCAACCTGCAGGTGGCCGGCTTCGCGCCGTTCGGGCTGTCCGGCGTCGAGATGGCGGTGTCGGCGGGCGGGGTGATCTTCGCCTATCTCGGGCTCACGCCGATCATCTCGGTGGCCAGCGAGGTGCGCGATCCGCAGCGCACGATTCCCATCGCGCTGATCCTCTCGGTGCTGCTCTCCACCCTGATCTACGTGCTGCTGCAACTGGCCTTCCTGGGCGGGATCCCGACCGACATGCTGGCCGGCGGCTGGGGCGGCATCGATCGCGCGTTCTCCCTGCCCTACCGCGATATCGCCACGGTGCTCGGGGTCGGCTGGCTGGCCTACATGGTGGTGGCCGACGCGATGATCTCGCCGAGCGGTTGCGGCAACATCTACATGAACGCGGCGCCGCGTGTGGTCTATGGCTGGGCCAAGACCGGCACCTTCTTCAGCGTCTTCACGCGCATCGACGAGGCCAGCGGGATCCCGCGCGCGGGGCTGTGGCTCACGCTCGCGCTCTCGGTGTTCTGGACCCTGCCGTTCCCTTCCTGGGACGTGCTGATCAACGTAGTGTCGGCGGCGCTGGTGCTCAGCTACGCGGTGGCGCCCGTCTCGGTGGCCGCGCTGCGCCGCACCGCGCCCGACCTGCCGCGGCCGTTTCGCGCCGGCGCCTTCGCGGTGCTGGGCCCGCTGTCCTTCATCGTCGCCGCGCTGATCGTCTACTGGTCGGGCTGGAGCACCGTCTCCTGGCTGCTCGGCCTGCAGATCCTGCTGTTCCTGGTCTACCTGGCCTGCCGCCGCTTCGTGCCGACCGAGCACATGAGCCTGGGCGAGCAGGTGCGTTCCTCGGCCTGGCTGATCGCGTTCTACGCGCTGATCATCCTCGCCTCCTACCTGGGCAGCTTCGGCGGGATCGGGGTGCTGGGCCACCCGGCCGATACGCTGGTGGTGGCGGCGATCGCGCTGCTGACCTACTACTGGGGCGCCGCCACCGGCGTGCCGGCCGCCAAGCTGCGGCTCGACAACGACGAGTGATACGGGGGCCCGTGTTCATGCCCGCCGCGTTTGCCCTCTTGCCGCGCCGGCGTTTCCGGCCGTCGCGGCGTTTCTTTTTCGAGCGTGCCGTGGCACTGGCGCGCCGACAGTCCGCCGCGGCCGCCGCGGCACGCGAACAAGGCCGGCGCACGGCCTGGAGAGAGTCGATGAGTATTGCTGAGGAAGTGAGGTTGTCGCTCGACGAGGTCGATACGCTCGCGCGCCGGGTGCTGACGCGGCACGGCATGACCGAGCAGAACGCGCGCGCGATCGCCGCGGTGATCGTGCAGGGGCAGCGCGACGAATGCCATTCGCACGGGATCTACCGCCTGATCGTCTGCGTGCGCTCGCTGCGCACCGGGCGCGTCGATCCGCGCGCGGTGCCGAGCCTGCGCCGGCTGGCCGGCAGCGTGATCGAGGTCGACGCGCACGGCGGCTACTCGCTGCCCGCCTTCGAGCTGGGCCTGCCGGCGCTGGTCGAGGCGGCGCGCCAGCAGGGGCTGGCGGCGCTGAAGATCCGCCGCTGCTATCACTTCTCGGCGCTGTGGCCCGAGGTCGAGGCGATCGCCGCGCACGGCCTGGTCGGCATCGCGATGTGCCCGAGCCACGCCTGGGTCGCGCCCGCCGGCGGCACGCGGCCGGTGTTCGGCACCAACCCGATCGCCTTCGCCTGGCCGCGCCCTGACGGGCAACTGCCCTATGTGTTCGACTTCGCGACTAGCGCCATCGCGCGCGGCGAGATCGAGTTGCACGCGCGCCAGGACAAGCCGATCCCCGAGGACTGGGCGATCGACGAGCAGGGCCGCCCGACCACCGATCCTCACGCGGCGCTGCGCGGCGCGATGCGGACCTTCGGCGGCCACAAGGGCTCGGCGCTCTCGACCATGGTCGAGCTGATGGCGGGCGCGCTGATCGGCGACCTGACCAGCCCCGAATCGCTCGACCATGACGGCGGCGCGGGCGCCTCGCCGTATCACGGCGAACTGCTGCTGGCCTTCGATCCGGCCGTGTTCGCCGGCGACGCGCGGGAAGCCGGTCGTGCGAGCGGCGAGCGCGTGCTCGGCGAGATCGCCGCGCAGGGCGCGCGCCTGCCTTCGCAACGCCGCTTCGCGGCGCGCGAGCGCAGCATCGCGCAGGGCGTGAGGGTGCCGCGTGCCTTGTATGAGGAAATCCTGGGCCTGCTCGACTGAGCGAGCGTGGCGCTGAAAAACAACGGGGCGGCCAGTTGGCCGCCCCGTTTGCCTTGAGGATCGATGCCGCCCGGCGGGCGGCGTTCAGGCGCTCAGGCCACCCATTCGGTGACCATCGGCGTATCGAGTACCGGCGCGCGCTCGGCTTCCTCGAAGGTGCGCTTGCTGCAGATGGTGTCGAGCGGCGGGCGCCCCGAGCCGTTCAGCAGCGGGCAGCGGTCGAACACCTCGGCCACCCAGTCGACGAACACGCGCACCTTCGGCGACAGGTGGCGGCTGTGCGGATAGACCACCGAGATCGGCATCGGCAGCGGCTTGTAGCCGGTCAGCACTTCCTTGAGCTCGCCCGAGCGCAGTTGCGGCAGCACCATGAACAGCGGCGGCTGGATCAGGCCGAAGCCCTCGATACCGCAGGTCACGTAGGCGTCGGCGTCGTTGACCGAGACCACGCTCTCCATCTTGACCTCCACCTCCTGGCCGTCGATCAGGAAGGCCCAGTCGATGTTGCGGCCGGTGCGGCTCGAAAAATAATTGACCGCGCGATGATCGGCCAGGTCGTCGATCGAGCGCGGCTCGCCGTAGCGTTCCAGGTAGGCCCGCGAGGCCACCGTCACGCCCTCGAACAGGCCGACGCGACGCGCCACCAGCGAGGAATCCTGCAGCGCGCCGACCCGGATCACGCAGTCGACGCCTTCCTGCAGCAGGTCGACGGGGCGGTCCGACAGGCCGAGCTGGAGGTCGATGTCGGGGTAGCGATCGCGGAATTCGTTGAGCGCCGGGATCACCACCAGCCGTCCCAGCGAACCCGGCATGTCGACCCGCAGCTTGCCGTGCGGCTTGCGATTGTTGATCTGGAAGCTGGCCTCGGTTTCCTCGACCTCGGCCAGGATCCGCACGCAGCGCTCGTAGTAGGCGGCGCCGTCGGGCGTGAGCGAGAGCCGGCGCGTGGTCCGGTGCATCAGGCGCACGCCGAGGAACGCTTCGAGGTTCTGAATGATCGTCGTGACGGACGCGCGCGGCAGGCTCAGCGTCTCCGCGGCCTTCGTGAAGCTGTTCGTATCGACGACGCGGGTGAAGACCTGCATCGCTTGAAGACGGTCCATCGCTACCTCCGGTATTGTTCGGCCCCGATCGGCCGGTCTGGAGCGGCTTTTGGGCAGCTCCGGGCGCCGATTGTTCGAGGCCCCTGAATTGTGTTGCCGGATTATAGGCATTTATCCTGATGTCTGCCGGACCCAGAATGCGCTCCATCTCGCAATGGACGCGCTTTCGCGCCTGACTCATGGATGCATCCGGTTTTCGCAATCTGCTGAATTCCGCTCCGGCCGCGCCGGAGCTGGCGGGCACCTCGCTCGCGGTCTCCGATGTCGAAATCGAAGGGCATGCCCAGGACATCGTATTGCGCCTTTATCGGCGCCCCGACAAGACCGGATTGCCAGTAGTGCTTTATTTCCACGGCGGCGGTTTCGTCCGCGGTTCGCTCGCGGACGCGGACTTCGCTTCGCGTTTCATCGCCGAGCGGCTGCCGGCGCTGGTGGTATCGGTCGATTATTCGCTGGCCCCGAAACATCCGTTTCCGGCCGCGCCCGAGGACGCCTATCGCGCGGTGCGCTGGGTCGAGGCCCGGGCGCGCGCGTTCGGCGGCAATCCGCGCAAGATCGCGGTGGCCGGCCACGACGCGGGCGGCCAGATCGCCAATTGCCTGGCCTTCATCGCACGCGATCGCGGCGAGATCTCGATCGCCGCGCAGGCGCTGTTCGGGCCGATGCTCGATCCGAGCATGACGCGCATGGGCGACGAGCGCCAGCTCGGCTCCGACATCACGGTCAAGGAATGCGCCGCCTGCTATCGCGCCTACCTGCCCCAGCCGGCGCAGCGCATGCACCCTTATGCGGCGCCGCTCGAATCGGCGCGCCTCGCGC
Source organism: Burkholderia sp. Ax-1720 (assembly GCF_011753035.1). NCBI lineage: Bacteria > Pseudomonadati > Pseudomonadota > Betaproteobacteria > Burkholderiales > Burkholderiaceae > Burkholderia > Burkholderia sp. Ax-1720. The sequence continues at coordinate 16,811 of NZ_VWWK01000019.1, forward strand.
GGCTGCCGGCCACCCTGATCGCGACCGCGCAGAACGACGTGCTGCACGTCGAGGCCGAGAAGTACGCCGCCCGCCTGATCGAGGCCGGCGTGCTCACCCAGGTGATTCGTTATCCCGACGTCACGCACGCGGAGCTGGGCGGTTACGCCCCCGCGCTGCAGGAAGCCGTGCGCTTCCTGACCTGCCGTTTCCAGGCGCAGACCTGAGCCGTTTACCTATTCCAACGCAACCGGAGATCTTCATGTCCATCCTACGTACTCCCCGCTCCCGCATCGCGGCAGCCGCGTTGGCGGTCGTCGTCGCCGTCGGCGGCGGCGCGTTCGGCGTGATCCGCGCCAGCGCCAGCGCCCCCCAGAACGCCGCGCCGCCGCTGCAGGAAGTCGATGTCGCGAACGTGCTGTCCAAGACCATCACCGACTGGCAGACCTACTCGGGCCGCCTCGAGGCGATCGAGCGCGTCGACGTGCGCCCGCTGGTGTCGGGCACCATCGTCTCGGTCAACTTCAAGGACGGCGCCCTGGTCAAGAAGGGCGACGTGCTGTTCGTGATCGACCCGCGCCCGTACCAGGCCGAGGTCGATCGCACGGCCGCGCAACTGGCCGCCGCGCAGGCGCGCGACGGCTATGCGCAGACCGACTGGCAGCGCGCGCAGCGCCTGATCGGCGACAACGCGATCGCCAAGCGCGACTACGACGAGAAGCAGAACGCCGCGCGCGAATCGGCGGCCAACGTGAAGGCCGCCGCCGCCGCGCTGGAGGCCGCCAGGATCAACCTGGGCTACACGCGCATCGTCGCGCCGTTCACCGGCCGCGCCTCGCGCGCCGAGATCACGCTGGGCAACGTGGTGTCGGCCGGCGCCTCGGCCGCGCCGCTGACCACGCTGGTCTCGGTGTCGCCGATCTACGCCTCGTTCGACGCCGACGAGCAGACCTACCTGCGCTACATCGGCAACCAGCGCGACGGCCGCAAGGTGCCGGTCGACCTGGGCCTGGCCAATGAAAGCGGTTATTCGCGCAACGGCGTGATCGACTCGGTCGACAACCGGCTCGATACCTCGTCGGGCACGATCCGCGTGCGGGCGCGCTTCGACAACGCCGACGGCACCCTGGTGCCGGGCCTCTACGCGCGCGTCAAGGTGGACGGCAGCGCCCCGCATCCGGCCCTGCTGGTGGACGACGCGGCGATCAATACCGACCAGGACAAGAAGTTCGTGTTCGTGGTCGACGCCCAGGGAAAGGTGGCCTATCGCGAGGTGCAGATCGGTTCGCTGCACGGCAACCAGCGCGTGATCGCCGGCGGCCTGCAGGCGAGCGACCGGGTGGTGGTCAACGGCACGCAGCGCGTGCGCCCGGGCGAACAGGTGAAGGTCCACATGGTGCCGATGACGGGCGGCGACGACGCGGCGGCTCCGGTCGCGGCGGCCTCGCTGCCCGCCGCCGGCCGCGCGTCGTCCTGATGGCCGTTTGAGAAAACGGCCCACTCGCGCATAACCAGAAAGAGCTTTTCATGAACATATCCAAATTCTTCATCGATCGTCCGATCTTTGCAGGAGTCCTATCCGTCCTGATCCTGCTGGGCGGCGTGATCGCGATGTTCATGCTGCCGATTTCCGAATATCCGGAAGTCGTGCCGCCGTCGGTGATCGTCAAGGCGCAATACCCGGGTGCCAACCCGAAGGTGATCGCCGAGACCGTCGCTTCGCCGATCGAGGAACAGATCAACGGCGTCGAGGACATGCTGTACATGCAGTCGCAGGCCAATAGCGACGGCAACGTGACCATCACGGTCACCTTCAAGCTCGGCACCGATCCGGACAAGGCCACCCAGCTGGTGCAGAACCGCGTGAACCAGGCGCTGCCGCGCCTGCCCGAGGACGTGCAGCGCCTCGGTATCACCACGGTCAAGAGCTCGCCGACGCTGACCATGGTGGTGCACCTGATCTCGCCGGACAACCGCTATGACATGACCTACCTGCGCAACTACGCGCTGATCAACGTCAAGGACCGCCTGTCGCGGATCCAGGGCGTGGGCCAGGTGCAGCTGTGGGGCGCGGGCGACTACGCGATGCGCGTCTGGCTCGATCCGCAGAAGGTGGCCGAGCGCAACCTGACCGCCGACGACGTGGTGCGCGCGATCCGCGAGCAGAACGTGCAGGTGGCGGCCGGTGTGATCGGCGCCTCGCCGTCGATTCCGGGCACGCCGCTGCAGTTGTCGGTCAACGCGCGCGGCCGCCTGCAGACCGAGGAGGAGTTCGGCAACATCGTCGTGAAGACGGCGCCGGACGGCGCGGTCACGCGCCTGCGCGACCTCGGCCGGATCGATCTCGACGCGTCCGAATACGGGCTGCGCTCGCTGCTGGACAACCAGCCGGCGGTGGCGATGGCGATCAACCAGTCGCCGGGTGCGAACTCGCTGCAGATCTCGGATCAGGTCCGCGCGACCATGAAGGAACTGCAGGCCGACATGCCCAAGGGCGTCGAATACCGGATCGTCTACGATCCGACGCAGTTCGTGCGTTCCTCGATCAAGGCCGTGGTGCATACCCTGCTCGAGGCGATCGCGCTGGTGGTGATCGTGGTGATCGTGTTCCTGCAGACCTGGCGTGCCTCGATCATCCCGCTGATCGCGGTGCCGGTGTCGATCATCGGTACCTTCTCGCTGCTGCTGATGTTCGGCTACTCGATCAACGCGCTGTCGCTGTTCGGCATGGTGCTGGCGATCGGGATCGTGGTGGATGACGCGATCGTGGTGGTGGAGAACGTCGAGCGCAACATCGAGAGCGGGCTGTCCGCGCGCGAAGCCACCTACAAGGCGATGCGCGAGGTCAGCGGGCCGATCATCGCGATCGCGCTGACCCTGGTGGCCGTGTTCGTGCCGCTGGCCTTCATGTCGGGCCTGACCGGCCAGTTCTACAAGCAGTTCGCGATGACCATCGCGATCTCGACGGTGATCTCGGCGTTCAACTCGCTGACGCTCTCGCCGGCGCTCTCGGCGATCCTGCTGAAGGGCCATGACGAGAAGCCCGACTGGCTCACGCGCGTGATGAACCGGCTGTTCGGCGGTTTCTTCCGCGGCTTCAACAAGGTGTTCCATCGCGGCGCGGAGAACTACGGCCGCGGCGTGCGCGGCGTGCTGTCGAGGAAGTCGCTGATGCTCGGCATCTACGTGGTGCTGCTCGGCGCCACGGTGCTGATGGGCAAGCTGGTGCCCGGCGGTTTCGTGCCCGCGCAGGACAAGGAATACCTGATCGCCTTCGCGCAGTTGCCCAACGGTGCCTCGCTCGATCGCACCGAGAAGGTGATTCGCCAGATGAGTTCGATCGCGCTGAAGCAGCCGGGCGTGGAAAGCGCGGTGGCATTCCCGGGCCTGTCGGTGAACGGCTTCACCAACAGCTCGAGCGCCGGTATCGTGTTCGTCACGCTCAAGCCGTTCGACCATCGTCATGGCAAGGCGCTGTCGGCCGGCGCCATCGCGGGCGCGCTGAACCAGCAGTACGCGGGCATCAAGGATTCGTTCGTCGCCGTGTTCCCGCCGCCGCCGGTGCTCGGGCTCGGCACGCTGGGCGGCTTCAAGATGCAGGTCGAGGATCGCGGCGCGGTGGGTTACGCGCGGCTGGCCGATGCGACGCAGGACTTCATCAAGCGTGCGCAGCAGGCGCCGGAGCTGGGTCCGCTGTTCACCAGCTACCAGATCAACGTGCCGCAGCTCAATGTCGACCTCGACCGCACCAAGGCCAAGCAGCTCGGCGTGAACGTGACCGACGTGTTCGACACCATGCAGATCTACCTCGGCTCGCTCTACGTGAACGACTTCAACCGCTTCGGCCGCGTCTACCAGGTTCGCGTGCAGGCCGATGCGCCGTTCCGCCAGAAGCCCGACGATATCGGCCTGCTGAAGACGCGCAACGCGAACGGCGAGATGGTGCCGCTGTCCTCGCTGGTCGCCGTGACGCCGACCTTCGGGCCGGAAATGGTGGTGCGCTACAACGGCTACACGGCAGCCGACGTGAACGGCGGCCCGGCGCCCGGCTATTCGTCGGGGCAGGCGCAGGCGGCGGTCGAGCGGATCGCGGCGCAGGTGTTCCCGCGCGGCGTGAAGTTCGAATGGACCGACCTGACCTACCAGCAGATCCTGGCGGGCAACGCGGGCCTGTTGATCTTCCCGATCAGCGTGCTGCTGGTGTTCCTGGTGCTGGCCGCGCTGTATGAAAGCCTGACGCTGCCGCTGGCGGTGATCCTGATCGTGCCGATGAGCATCCTGTCGGCGCTCACGGGCGTGTGGCTCACGCAGGGCGACAACAACATCTTCACGCAGATCGGCCTGATGGTGCTGGTGGGGCTGTCCGCGAAGAACGCGATCCTGATCGTCGAGTTCGCCCGCGAGCTCGAGCACGACGGACGCACGCCGTTCCAGGCCGCCGTCGAGGCGAGCCGGCTGCGGTTGCGCCCGATCCTGATGACCTCGATCGCGTTCATCATGGGCGTGGTGCCGCTGGTGCTGTCCTCGGGTGCCGGTGCCGAGATGCGCCATGCGATGGGCGTCGCCGTGTTCTTCGGCATGCTCGGCGTCACGCTGTTCGGGCTGATGCTCACACCGGTGTTCTATGTGGTGCTGCGTACGCTGGCGGGTGGCAAGATCCACGTCGCGCAGAAGGATACGCCGCGGTATGACGTATCGGCCGCGGATGCTTGAGGACTCGATGATGAAAAACGACAAGACCATCCTGCGCCTGGCCAGGCTCGCCGGGCTCAGCGCCCTGATGTCCGCGCTGCTCGCCGCCTGCGCGGTGGGCCCCGACTACAAGCGGCCCGAGGTGGCCACGCCGGCCGCCTTCAAGGAAGCGCCGACGCTGGCCGCCGGCGAGCAGGCCGGTACCTGGAAGCCGGCCGAGCCCGCCGACGCCGCGCATCGCGGCGAATGGTGGACCGTGTTCGGCGATCCGGTGCTCGACAAACTGGAGCAGCAGGCGCTCGACGCGAACCAGAACCTGAAGGCCGCGGCGGCCCGCGTCGAGGAGGCCCGGGCGGCCACCCGCGCGGCACGTTCGGCCTGGTTCCCCTCGCTCGACGCCGGCTTCGGGCCGACCCGCGAAGGCGCGTCCTCGGCCTCGCAGTTCCTGCCGCAAGGCTCGGGCCCGGTCAATGCCACGCTGTGGCGTGCCCAGGGCACGGTGTCCTACGAGGCGGACCTGTTCGGCCGCGTCGGTCGCAACGTGGAGGCCTCGCGGGCCGACGCCGCGCAAAGCGAGGCGCTGTTCCGCTCGGTGCAACTGGCCTTGCAGGCCGATGTCGCGCAGAACTACTTCGAACTGCGCCAGCTCGATGCGGACCAGGACCTCTACCGTCGCACCGTCGACCTGCGCCAGGAATCGCTGAAGCTCGCGCAGCGCCGTTTCGACGAAGGCGACATCAACGAGCTCGACGTGTCGCGCGCCAAGAACGAACTGGCGACCGCGCAGGCCGATGCGGTGGGCGTCGCGCGGCGTCGCGCGGCCTCCGAGCACGCGCTGGCGATCCTGCTCGGCAAGCCGCCGGCGGATTTCTCGTTCCGGGAAACGCCGATCGTGCCGGTTGCCGTGCGGATTCCGGGCGGCCTGCCTTCGGCCCTGCTCGAACGGCGGCCCGACGTGTCGGCGGCCGAGCGGGCCATGGCCGCCGCGAATGCGCGGATCGGCCTGGCGAAGTCGGCTTACTTCCCGAAGCTCGACATCACCGGCTCGTTCGGTTATGAAGCCAACACGCTCGGCAGCCTGTTCATGTGGTCGAGCCGCACCTTCCTGCTCGGGCCGTTCGCCGGCACGGCGCTGTCGCTGCCGATCTTCGACGGCGGCCGCCGCGCCGCGGGCGTGCAGCAGGCTCGCGCGCAGTATGACGAGCAGGTGGCGAACTATCGCCAGCAGGTGCTGGTGGCATTCCGCGAGGTGGAGGACAACCTGGCCGACCTGCGCCTGCTCGACGACCAGATCCGCGCGCAGGGCGATGCGGTCAGCGCCTCGCAGCGCGCGGCGAAGCTGTCGCGCACGCAGTACCAGGAAGGGCAGATCGCCTATATCGACGTGATCGACAGCGAGCGCTCGGTGCTGCAGTCGCAGTTGCAGGCGAACCAGCTGACCGGCGCGCAAGCCGTGTCGACGGTCAACCTGATCCGCGCGCTCGGCGGCGGTTGGGGCACGCCGGCGACCGCGGTGGGCAGCGTGCCGGCTTCGGCAGCCGCGCAGTCGGTGGCGCAGCGTTGAGGCGGTGAAGATGCGGCGAGCCGTGGTTCGGCTCGCCGCGTTGCGCATGAAACTGGAAACGGGCCTTCAGAGGCCCGTTTCCAGTTTACGGGCCTGCTTGCGCAAGCCCTCGAACACGGCATCGGCGAGATCGGCCGGGAAATCGCGGGGCAGCAGGGCGCTGACGGTGGCGATCACGCGTGGCGTGGTCGCCACCAGGCGCTCGATGATGCGCAGCACGGTGGCCTCCGGCATGCCGCAACGTCGGCCCTGGGCAAGCCAGTGGCGGTTCAGGATCTCGTGCCAGGCATAGTGCCGGTTGGTGCCGCAAACGGCCATCGCCATGCGGATTCGTTGCGGCGCGATCTGCCCGGCCCGGCGGCCGATGATCGGATGAAACGAGAGGACGTCGTAAAGCGGCGTGGCGCGATAATCGGCACCCGGCAGGTGCGCGATGCTGAAGTTCTTGGCATTGCCGTCTGCTGCCGCCAGCAGCCAGAACACGAGCTGCGCGGTGAAGAAGTGGCGGCGGTCGTGCTCCGCCTCGACCGAGCCGGCGAGGATATCCATGCCCGTCTCGATGCCGGGGCCGCCGTCGGCCTGGTACTTGTTCAAGCCCGAGGTGCCGGTGGCCTGGCACAGGTCTTCCTGCGGAAGCCGCATGATCCAGCGACCGTTGACGGCGTGGCGACGATCGAAGCGCGCGACCACGAGCGCCTTCTGGTCCTCGAATTGCCCGATGCCGCAAGGCGCGACCGGCAGGCCATAGGCCGCGACCACCAGCGCGCAGAGCCATTCGTTCTCGACCGAGGTGCGCATGTCGGCACCGATGCCGCCGACCAAGCCGAGCGGCAGCTTCAGGATATGGGTGGTCGGCGTGCTGCCGTCGGGGCGCCACCATTGATCGCGATGCCAGAGCAGGGCGGTTTTTTCCTGGGCGCCGGCGATCGACAGGCGCAGGTCGCGGCTTGCATCGTGACCGGGCGCGGGCACGCGGGGCAGCTCGCGCAGCCAGTGCGCGATGTCGGACAGGCTCAGCGGCGTGCCTGTGATCTGCTGGAGATTGTCCGGCTCCTGCCCCGGCTGCAGCAATTGCAGGGCGCCGACGCAATCGCGTCCGACCGCTTCGAGCAGGGCGAAGGGCGATGCATCGCGAGCGGAATAGCGTTGCGCGATCCTGCGCCGGATCGCGTCGCTGTCGGGCAGCAGATTATCGAAGTAGTTCGCGACGATGGCGCCCTGGTAGGGGGCATTGCCGGGCCGGAACGGCAAGGAGAGCGACAGCGGCCGGCGCTGCTCGCTGGCCAGCCAGCTCTCGGCGTAGGCGAGGCGGTCGATACCCTGTACCCGCTTCCAGTAGCCGACTTCGACGCCGTTCATCCAGAGCACCAGGCGAGTGGGGTGTGAGGCTCTCGACATCGCGGATCACCAGTTGTCGCCGGACGAGCGCTTGCTGCCGGATGGGGTTGTCGCGGCGCCCCTGGAGGGCGTGTCCTGGGGCATCTGCATGTCGCTCAGATTCATCTCGATGCCGAGCACGCGCATCACGCGGAACAGCCGTTCGAGGCTTGCGCTTGCGGGATTGGTTTCGAGCCTGGCGTAAGTCTGCTGGGTGACGCCGAGCCGCTCCGCGACATCGGCTTGCGTGAGGCCGGCGGCCTTGCGGAAGCCCTGCAGCAGTGGCCGCATCTGGCTCAGGGTCTTGAGCGGGTAGTTCACGATGAAGGGGCGCGATGCGCCAGAGGATGGCGAACGCCATCAGCATACAGCCGGCAGGCTGTAATCACAAGATACAGCCGATAAGTTGTTATTTGAAAATACAGCTTATCGGCTGTTTAGATGGACGTTGGCGCCAACGTCTCAGCGTGTGTTTCGTCCGGCAGGCTTCGTACTCGCCGTCTTGTTGGATGCCTTCGCCGCCGGCGGATTGAGCGCCGCGACGCCCGCGACTTCCTGGGACCAGTACGAAGGCAGCCCGTTGTACGGATTCGGCAGCTTCAGCGAGGTCACGTAGATGCCGCCCGCGCCGTGCGCCACGGCGAACTGCAGGTCGCCGCTCAATTGCGCGGCGCTGGTGTTGTACACGATATGGATGAAGCGGTCCGGCGAATAGGCCGCCTGCCAGGCGGCGGCGCTGTAGCTCGCGTAGTTCGCCTGCTTGTCCTCGTAGACCACGAAACGATCCGCCACCGGCAGGCTCGCGTAGATCTCCGGGATATAGGTGCCGGGATTGTTGACCACCTGGTAGCTGGCGGACAGCCCCTTGATGTAGTTGTAGAGCGATTGATAGTACTGGACGTGGGCGGCCGAACTGTCGTTCGCCATCTCGTCGATGAAGAAGCCATCGACGGTATAGAAGGCCAGATAGGTATTGATGTCGTTCGCGACATCGGACAGCGAGCGGCTTCCGTAGGAGGTATGCACGTAGGCGATGACCTTGCCGCCCGCCGCGCGAAGCTTCGAGATCACGTTCGTGTAGGCCGGATCGACGGCGGTGCCCGGGCCGCTGTTCGGGTTGACGATGGCCGTCAGCGCCACCGAGGCGGCATTGCTGGCCAGCGTGTTCCAGGCAGTCGCGCCCGAGCCCGAGGGATAGAAGTAGGCCGGCACCACCAGGTCGGCCGCCTGTGCCGCGCTGCTCGCCACGCAGAACGAGGCGAGCAGCGAGCAGGCCGCCGAGGCGAAGCGCCGGAATGCGCCCGGCGCGCGGCGGGTGCGAGCCCGGCTGCGTCGATCGATCAGGAGTGCAGGAGAAATGCCGGATGCTTGTTGCTGGATGCTCATGTTCAGCCTCGCATTTTTTCAGGTCTCGCCGCCACGTACGCGGGAGCGTCGTGCCGCTGGTGATGGGGTTCGTGCCCCTGGTTGCCGATGATTCGCTGCCTGCCGCGCCGGATTTCCCCGTCCGGTCATTCATGAATAGCAGTTTTGAAAAAGACTGCAAATCGCTGAAACCATCAAGAAGGTGCCTCTGGATCACCGTCGGGCATATCGGTTTCGGCGATTTCCATTTGCGGATTGCTTGTTGGACGGGCCTCGGCGAGCGCATCTATCATCGCGGCGAGGGCCGCCGGCTTGCGCCCCGACATCGGATTGCCGCGGCAATATCCGTGTTTACGACAGCCGGTCGGCAAGATCGAGTGTGGCGCGAGAGATGGGCGTCGCGCATCGCATTCGACCCTATTCGTCCGACCTGAAACGATCGAGAGCTTTTCCACGATGAGCGATTCCCCTTCATCCGCCACGCCACCCCATGAAGGTGCCAGCGCTGCTTCCGGCCCGTCGCTCGACGCGCCGGGCAGCTTCGGCGAGTTGATCGCCGCATTGCGCGCGAGCGCCGCCGAACGCGACCGACGCGGCGGTCACGCCGCGCGCGAAAAGGCCTGGATGGCCGCGCTCGGCCTGCAGACGCTGGCCGTGCCGCGCGCCTTCGGCGGCCAGGAAGCCGATTGGCCGATCGTCTACCAGACGATCCGCGCGATCGCGCGCGTCGACAGCGCGCTCGCGCATCTGGTCGGTTTCCAGGTGCTGCAGATCGTCAGCGTCGATGTCTGGGGCAGCGAGGCGCAGCGCGAGCGCTACCTGCGCGGCACCGTCGAGCAGGGCTGGTGGTGGGGCAATGCCGTCAATCCGCTCGACACGCGGCTGGTCGCGCGGCAGGACGGCGAGGGCTACCGGCTCGACGGCATCAAGGGCTTCTGTTCGGGCACGCGCGGCTCGGCGCGGATGACGATCTCGGCGCACGATCCGGCCACCGGCAAGCCGGTGTTCGCGGTGGTACCCACCGGCCGCGACGGCATCACGGTGCATGAAGACTGGGATCCGATCGGGCAGCGCCAGACCGACAGCGGCAGTGTCTCGTTCAATGCGGTGAGGGTGGAGGCCGACGAGGTGCTGCATCGCTCGGCAACCCCGCCCACGCCGCGCGCGACGCTGCGCACGCTGGTTTCGCAACTGGTGCTGACCAACCTGTTCGTCGGGCTGGCCGAGGGCGCGTTGGCCGAGGCGCGCGACTACGTGAGCACGCGTGGCCGGCCGTGGATTCACTCGGGCGTGGCCAATGCGCAGGACGATCCCTACACGCTGCAGCGCTTCGGCGACATGCGAGTGCAGGCGGTGGCGGCCGAGGCGCTGGCCGATCGCGCCGCGCGCAGCCTGCAGGCCGCCTGGGATCGCAAGGAAGCGCTGAGCGCGGATGGCCGCGCCGAGGTCGCGCTGGCGATCTCGGAGGCGAAGATCGTCGCGCAGCGCGCGGCGCTCGATGCCGGCGAGGCGCTGTTCGATGCCTGCGGCGCGCGCGCCACCGCCGCGCCGCTCGCGCTCGATCGTTTCTGGCGCAACGCGCGCACGCATACGCTGCACGACCCGCTCGACTATCGGCTGCGCGATGTCGGCCGTTATGCGCTGACCGGCGCCTTGCCCGAGGCGTCGATCTATACCTGAGCCCTTCTCTTCGCCTCGCGCCTTTCATCATGAATACAAGAATCGAAGGCGCGAGGCCGCTCGCTCGCAGCGATGCTTACGGCGACTTACAAGTATCGATTCCGTCACTGGAAACTATAGATTTCTATCGTTTTACAGCGTGAATCGATGGATGTAGCCTCGGAGACGTTCGGAAACCGGCGGCTGCATCGTCCTTGGCGAGCCGGTTCCCGAACGTCGGAAGCATGCAGTAGGCACGGCACCCGTCACGCGGCAGGACCGCGAGCCGGGTCGCACGACAATCACAAAAACGATAACGACAACTTGTTTGCCGCCATTCAGGAAATCAACGGTCAATCAAACAGGAGAGATGGAGACATGAAGCAATCAATGATGGCTTGCCTGGTCGCGGCCGTATTCGGCGCATGGGTGTCGGCACCGGCGTTCGCGGGCTCGCAGGAAATCCAGTCCGACCAGGCGGCGGCCGCGGCCAGCCTCAGCACCTCGGCGCCGCCGGGCTCGAACTTCAACCTGAAGCCCTGGACGCTGCAATTGCCGACGGGCTCGTCGGGCAGCGTGACGACCGTCAATGGCGACAGCCTCGCGGCCGGCTACACGAACCAGTACTACTTCTACACCGACAAGTCGGACGGCTCGATGGTGATGATGGACCCGAAGCAGGGCTGGACCACCTCGGGCTCGCAGCACCCGCGCACGGAAATGCGCGAGAACGCGACCTGGAGCACCTCGGGCACCAACAAGCTCGATGCCACGGTGACGGTCGCGCAGGTGCCGAAGACCACCACCATCGGCCAGATCTTCCAGGGCAGCGGGCCGAGCAAGCCGCTCTGCGAGCTGCAGGTGACCTCCGGCGGCGTCGCGCAATTGTTCATCGAGGACACCAACCAGGGCGGCTCGGGCCAGACCTATTCGATCGCCAACGTGACGATCGGCAAGTCCTTCACCTATGAACTGAGCCTGAGCGGCACCAAGATCACCGCGAAGATCAACGGCACGTCGAAGTCCTTCACGATGGACTCGAGCTTCGATGGCGAGAGTTTCTACTTCAAGGCCGGCGATTACGACCAGAGCGCCGTGTCGGGGACGCCGCTGACGACGCCGGGGACGGTGGTGAAGTTCTACGCGCTGAGCCTGACGCACGGTTGAGACTGAGCGGGCAAGGCTGATCCGGCGCGGCCGGTTCCCGTGGGGCGGGATTCACGGGAACCGGCCGCGCCGCGTTTACTCGGCGGGCGTTCTCGCCATCTTCCGGGCGAACGATTCGAACGCCGACACATCCGCCCCCGTCAACAAGGCTTCCGCGTCCACCATGTCGTGCGCCGTCATCGGCACCTGCTGGCAATCGATCAGATGCCGAACGCTGGGGTATTTGGACATGCGGGGCCGCTTGTAGCGCAACCGGAACAAGCGCGGCATCACCCGGTCCGGCTTGCCCAGATCGCCGATCTGCTGCACCGAGGCATCGAACCAGAAGCGCAGCCAGGCCGCCTGCTTCTCGTTGCCCGGCGCGGCGATGAAGTCGGTCAGCACCAGCATCACGTACGGAATATCCCGCTGCGCCAGCGTCGGCCAGCCCCACATCTTCAACACGTCCGCGTGTTCGATCGCGCCGGTGAAGCGCGTCACGTTGAAGGCCGAGGCGGTTTGCCGAATGGTCTGCAGGTGGCGCTGCCATTGCGCGAAGAAGCTCGCGCGCAGTTGCTTGGCGCGTTCGGTCAGCGGCGGCCCGACATTGACGGCGAGCGGATTCGGCACCGCGTCGGACACCAGCGGGCAGCGCGCGAACGGCCCCGCCGCGTGCACGAAGCGGCGCGCGTGCGTGCGATCGCGCAACTGCACCACGCGCAGCACGCCGGAGCAGAGCGGGCAGCGTGCCAGCCCGCGCAGCAGCGGCAGGTCGCGACAGAACTCGTCGACATGGACCAGGCGGTCCTCGACGGGATGCAGCGCGTATTCGAGCATCGGCCGTTCTTTCATTTCGATGACGGGAGTCGATGCCGCGTGGGCGGGGCAGCCCGCGCGACGAACCGGAACACGAAGAAACACGGTGGGATCCGGGAATCAGACACGTGTTGTGTGACAACAGGATGTTGAGCCCGGCGCCTCTTCAGCGAATCTCGCGCGCCACCCGCTGCAGCGCCTCGAAGGCCCGATAGCGTGCCGCGTGCAGGGCCGCGATCCCGCCCTCGGCGCTCGTGTAGCTGCGGCTGATCCTCGACATGCCGCCCATCGCCGAACGCAGGTCGCCATACAGGCCGCCCGCCACGCCGCCCAGCATCGCGGCGCCGAGCAGCACCGGCTCGTCGGCCTCGGTGGCGAGCACCGGCTTGCCGGTGGTATCGGCCAGCAACTGGCGCACCAGGTCGAGCCGCCCGGCGCCGCCGCTGATCACGATCTTCTCGATCGGCGCACCGGCCGCCGCCTGGGTGTCGATGATCTGGCGCAGCCCGTAGCCGATGCTGGCCAGGCCCGCCACGTAGAGCGCGACCAGGCTGTCGATGCCGGTCTCCATGTCGAGCCCGGCGATCACGGCGCGCGCGTGCGGATCGGCGAAGGGTGCGCGATTGCCGAGAAATTCCGGTACCACGTGCAGGCCGTCGGCGAGCTTCGCGGCTGCCGAGAGTTCGCCGCCGGCTCGCTTTGCCGCCAGTTCGGCCAGCCAGGCCGGCAGGGCCAGGCCGGCTCGCTCGGCTTCGGCCTGCGCCTCGGCGGCGGCGGGGTGCATCGCGACCAGCCGCTCGATCGCGGCGCCGGCCACCGACTGACCGCCTTCGTTGAGCCAGGAACCGGGCACCATCGCCGAGAAATACGGCCCCCACACGCCGGGCACGTAGACGGGCTCGCGCGTGGTGGTCATGGTGCAGGACGAGGTGCCGAACACATAGGCGAGGCAGGCTTCGGGCTCGTGCTGCGCGCCCACCGTGCCGATCCCGCCGGCATGCGCGTCGATCGCGCCGGCGGCGACCGGCGTGCCGACCGGCAGCCCGAGCTCGGCGGCGGCCTGGGCGCTGAGGCCCTGGCCGAGCCGTGTGCCGGGTTCGACCACCTCGCGCCCGATCCGCGCGAAGCCCTCGTCGGCCAGCACGCCCAGGCCGATGCCGCGAAAATAGCTTTCGTCCCAGCGCCGCTCGTGGGCCAGGTAGGTCCACTTGCAGGTGAGCGTGCAGGTCGAGCGCGCCAGCTCGCCGGTCGCGCGCCAGGTCAGGAAGTCGCTCAGGTCGAAGAACTGCCAGGCGGCATCGAATATCGCGCGGCGGTTTTCATACAGCCACAGCAGCTTGGGCGTCTCCATCTCGGGCGAGATGCGCCCGCCCACGAAGTCGAGCACGGCGTGGCCGTGCGCGTTGATGCGCTCGGCCTGGTCGAGCGCGCGGTGATCCATCCAGACGATGATGTCGCGCTCGGCCTGTTCGGACGGCCCGACCGGCAGCGGCTTGCCGCCTTCGCCGAGCACCACCAGCGAGCAGGTCGCGTCGAAGCCGAGCCCGGCCACCTGGGCCGGCGCGATCGCGGCCTGCGCCAGCGCCGCGCGCACCGCCGTGCAGACCGCCTGCCAGATGTCGGTGCTCGACTGCTCGACGATCGCGCCGCGCTCATGGAACACCTGGATGTCGTGCCGGGCCGAGGCGACCATCCGGCCGGCCGCGTCGAAGATGCCGGCGCGCGCGCTGCCGGTGCCGACGTCGATGCCGATCACATAGCGCGCGTCGGGGTTCGGGTGGTCCGTCATGTTTCGGGTTCCTGTCGATAAGACGTGTCGGGGCGGCCGATCAGAGATCGACGCGGGTCGGCAGGATCACGAGGTCGCGGATCGTCACGTTGGCCGGGCGCGTCAGCATGAACAGCACCGCGTCGGCCACTTCGTCCGCCTGCATCAGGCTGCCGGCGGCCAGTGCCTCGTCCATCTTCGCCTGCGGCCAGTCGTCGAGCAGGGCGGTGATCACCGGCCCCGGCTGCACCGCGCCGACGCGCACGCCGTGCTGCATCACCTGGCGCCGCGTGGTGTGGACGAAGGCCTGCACGGCGAACTTCGAGGCCGTGTAGATCGGCTCCCAGACCACCGGCACCATCCCCGCGATCGAGCTGGTGAAGATGATATCGCCGGAACGCTGGGCCACCAGGTGCGGCAGCACGGCGTGCACCGAGCGGAACGCGGCGTTGATGTTGAGGTTCAGCATGCGGTCCCAGTCGTCGGGGTTGCCTGCCACCACCTCGCCGCCCACGTAGGCGCCGGCATTGGCGTGGAAGATGTCCAGGCGCCCCGCCAGTTCGAGGATGCGCGGCAGCATCGCCGACACCTCGGCGGGCGCGAGCAGGTCCACCACCAGGCTCAGCGCGTTGGGGCCGAGTTCCTCGCGGCACGCGGCCAGGCGGTCCTCGGCACGATCGATCAAGACCACCTTCGCGCCGGCCTCGACCAGCGCGCGCGCGCAGGCCAGGCCGATTCCCGATGCCGCGCCGGTGATCGCGGCGACCTTTCCATTCAACGATTCAGACATGCGTAATTCTCCAGGTGAGGGCTCAGGCGCGGCCGTGCGAGACACGCGAACGGCGCGCGAGCGAATCGACGATCACCGCGATCGCGAGCACCGCGCCGGTGATCATGAAGCGCAGCGAGGACGACAGGTTCAGCAGGGTCAGGCCGCTGGCGATCGACTGGATCACGACGATCCCCAGCACCGCCGACCAGGCGCTGCCGCGCCCGCCGAACAGGCTGGTGCCGCCGATCACGGCCGCCGCGATCGCGTTGAGATTGACGTCGCCGGTGCCGGCCTGCTGGCTGGCCGAGGCCAGGCGCGCCGCGGTGAGGATGCCGCCGAGCGCGGCCAGGCTGGTGCAGAGCACGAAGGCGCTGGTATAGATCGCGCCGACATGGATGCCGGCGCGGCGCGCGGCCTCGTGGTTGCCGCCCACGGCGTGCATCGAGCGACCCCAGCGCGTGCGCGTCATCGCGTAGTGCATGGCGGCGGCCAGCGCGACGAACAGCGCGAACATCAGCGGCACGCCGCGGCCGCGATCGAGGTAGGCGACCACCAGCTCGAGCAGCACCGTGATCACGGCCGCGCGCACCAGCACGCCGAGCGCCGAGGGCGCCGAGAGCCGGGCCGCGCGGCGGCGCTCGCGGGTGCGCAGGCCGAGCAGCACCAGCGCGAGGCCGGGCAGCAGCGCCAGCCCGTGCGAGACCGCGGCCGGCAGCACCCGTTGCTGGCCGAGCGTGACCAGCGCCGAGTCGTAGGGCAGGTTGATCGAGCCGGGCGGGCCCAGCACGTAGAGTTGCAGGCCGAGGATCGCGAGCAGCCCGGCCAGGGTGGTCACGAAGCTGGGCATGCCGAGCCGGTTGAACAGCAGCGCGTAGAGCGCGCCGATCAAGGCGCCGGCCGCCAGCGCGGCGAGGATCGCGAGCGGCACCGGCCAGCCCTCGTTGACCCACAGCGTGCCGACCAGGGCCGAGGCGAAGCCGCTGATCGAGCCGACCGACAGGTCGATCTGGCCGACCATCAGCACGCAGACGATGCCCAGCGAGATCACGCCCACCGTCGAGCAGTCGAACAGCAGGTTGACCAGGTTGTCCGCCGAGACGAACACCGGGTTGAGGCTGGTGAAGACGGTCCAGATGATGATCAGGCCGGCCACCACCGGCAGCGAGCCGAGGTCGCCCGCGCGCACGCGGCGGCCGAAGGCGGCGAGCGTCTCGCCCAGGCCGCTGGCATGCGCCACGCGCACGTCGGCGCGGTCGAGCAGCGGCGCCGGCTGCGAGGCTTGGGGGCTGTCATTGCGCATGATCGTTTCCTTGCAGGGGCTGCGTGTCGAGGTGCGCCTGGCGGCGGCCGGCGCGGCGCGAGACCGCGTTCTCGGTCGCGCCGGTGATGGCCGCGACCAGCGACGCATTCGACGAATCCGGGTAGAACACGCCGTTGTTGCGGCCCAGCCGCAGCACGACGATGCGGTCCGCGACGGCACGCACGTCCTCCATGTTGTGGCTGATCATGATCACGGCATGGCCGCGATCGCGCACCCGTTCGATCAGGTTGAGCACCTCGGCGGTTTGCGCCACGCCGAGCGCGGCGGTCGGCTCGTCGAGCATGATCAGCTTCGGGTCGAGCAGCAGCGAGCGGGCGATCGCCACCGTCTGGCGCTGGCCGCCCGACAGCGAGGCGACCACGTCGCGCACGCTCGGGATGCGCGCCGACAATTCATTGAGCAGGGTCCAGGCGCGCACTTCCATGCTGACCTCGTCGAGCCGCAGCGGGCTCAGCTCGCGGCCGAGGAAGATGTTGGCGACCACGTCGAGGTTCTCGCACAGCGCGAGATCCTGGAACACCGTGGCGATGCCGAGGTCGAGCGCGGTGCCGGGATCGGACAGCGTGACCGGCTTGCCGCCGAAGTGGATGCTGCCCGAGGTGGGCTGGTGCACGCCGGCGAGGATCTTCACGAGCGTCGATTTGCCGGCGCCGTTGTCGCCGACCAGCGCGACCACTTCGCCGGCGTGGACGTCGAGCTCGATATCGCTGAGCGCCGATACCGCGCCGAACTGTTTCGAGATGCCGCGCAGGCTCAGCACCAGCTCGCCGGGTGTCGCGCGGGTCGTCGTGGAGTCTTGGTTCATGAGGCAATGGCCTGTGAGTTGCGGCGCGGGCCCGGCTGCGATGCCGGCCCGCGCGGATTGCTGCCGGGAATTACTGGCTGATGCCGAGCTTCTTGCAGCCGTCGACGTAGCGGCCGGTGCAGAGCTCCCTGGCGCTGGCGAAGCCCTTGTCGATCACCTCGGCCTTGAGATTCCTCGCCGTGATCACCGCGGGCGTGAACAACTGGGTGGGCGTCTTGTAGAGCGTGGTCTCGCCCTTGGGCGCCTGGCCCGACAGGAAGCCGACCGCCGCCTTGGCCGCCGCCGCCGCGACGATCTCGCTGGGCTTGAGGATGGTGTTGTACTGGTCGCCGGCGATGATCAACTGCAGCGCGGCATTGGTCGCGTCGTTGCCGGTCACGCTCGGCAGCGGGTTCACGCCGGCGGCCTTGAAGGCGGCGATGGTGCCGCCCGCGGTGCCGTCGTTGGCGGCCACCACGCCGACGATCTGCGAGCCGAAGCGCGTGATCTGGCCGCTGACCCATTGCTGGGCCTTCGGCGGCGCCCATTCGGGCGTGTCGAACTCGGCCAGGGTCTTGTAGCCGCTGCCCTGCAGGCCGGCATGGATGCCGTTGCGGATCAGGCCGGCGGCCGCGTCGGTGGGCGAGCCGTTCACCTCGAGCACGCCGCCCTTGCCCGCCGGCACGCCGCTGTCCTTCAGGTGCTGCACCAGCGATTGCGCGATCGACTTGCCGATCGCCTCGTTGTCGAAGGAGACGTAGTAGTCGGCCGGTGTGGCCGGGATCGGCCGGTCGTAGGCGATCACCTTGACGCCCTGGCCCTGCGCCATGTGCACCAGCGAGGCGGCCGCGGTCGAATCCACCGGATCGATCACGATCACCTTGGCGCCCTGGGCGATCGCCGAGTTGAATTGCTGCTGCTGCAGCGCCACGTCCGCATTGGCGTTCTGGTAGAGCACCTTGCAATCCGGGCAGAGCTTCTGCATCTGCGCCTTGAAGCCGGGGAAGTCGTGCTGCTCGTAGCGCGTCGAGGCCTGGTCCGGCATCAGGAACGCCACCGTGCCGGACGGCGCCGCGAAGGCCGGCGTGATGCCGCCCAGCGCGAGGCCCAGCGCGGCGGCGCCGAGGGCGAGAGAGAAGGACTGGTTCATCGTATGTCTCCGTGTTGTCGAAAATGGCCGGCTTCGGATCTGCCGTTCTGTTGCAGCGGTGTGGATCGGGCAAGCATCGGGAGCAGGCTGCGATGCTCCGTGGATGATCTGCATGACGAATCAATGGATCCGCTCGTCGAGCGGTGCCGGCAAGCCGTGCCGGCGCGGCGCGAAGCGCGCCGGATCAGCCGAAGGCTTCGACGCCGGGCTCCTCGATCAGCGGCGGCGCGCTGGCGCCGCTCGCGCTGGCGGCGTTCAGGCGCTGCCAGGCGCGCCACCGCGACGGCGACATCGCCTTGAGCTGGAGGAACTGCCGGTTGAAGTTCGACAGGTTGTTGAAGCCGACCTGGTAGCAGATGTCGGTGATGCTCAGTTCGTCGGTCATCAGCAACTGGCAGGCGAGATTGATGCGCAGCCGGTTCACGTATTGCACGAAGGGCACGCCGGTATGGCGGCGGAAGTAGCGCGAGAAGGCGCTCGCGCTCTGCCCCGACAGCTCGGCCAATTCGGTTTCGCGCAGCTCCTGCGAGAGGTTCTTGCCGATATGCGAGAGCACGTGGTTGATGCGCGATTCGGCGTAGCGCGCCGGGTTCGCGCAGTAGGCGGCGCTGGCCAGGCGCGCCGGCGCGGGGCTGCGCACCAGCAGCTCGAACAGCGAGACGAACAGCACGATGCGGCGCATGCCTTGCGCGCCGAGCATCTCGCGCAGGATCGGCGCGGCGGCCGCGCCGGTTTCGGGGCTGAACAGCAGGCCCCAGCGCGAGGCGTCGAGCAGGGCCTCGACGCGACGGAATTCGGGGAAGGCGGCGATCACGCGCTCGACGAACTCGGCGCCGAACTGCAGCACCAGGCAGCGCTCCTCGACGCGTTCCTCGCGCGGCACGTGGCTGACCCAGTTGTGCGGCAGGTTCGAGCCGGTCATCACCAGGTTGCCGGGCGCGAAATTGCCGATATGGTCGCCGACGAAATACTTGCCCGTGGTGGCCGTGATCAGGTGGATCTCGTACTCGGGATGGAAGTGCCAGCGCACCGTGCGATAGGGGTAGCCGTGCGACCAGACCTTGAAGGATTCGTCGCGCGGCACCGCCACCAGCTCGAGGTCGGGCTGGGCGAACTCGCCCGGCCGCCCGGCCTCGTGTGCATCCTCAATCCGCATCGCCTTCATCTGTCCTGGTCCTCCGGCACCGCCACGTCTGCCTTCCCGCGTGTCTCGCCGCGCCGTGGCGCGGATCGGGGCTGCCGCCCGATGCATGAAAAATAGCCGTGGCGGGGCCTGGCGGCCACTGAAAATAAGACCGTTTACCGATACTTTTTTGCATTCGGGTTAGCCCGTAGCCGGGCCAAGGTCAACTTTCGTGCAATGCGGCGGGAACAGGGAAAGCGGGGAGCGAACGCCCGGAAAGGGCGCCGGAGGGAGGCGGGAGGAACGATGCCGGCGGCGGCCGGGCGCGCCGGCCGGGGCTCAGTGCCGGCCGCCGAGGCGCTGCTGGCAGGCGCCGCAGATGCCGAACACGGCGTGGCTGTAGCTGAGGTAGCGGAAGTCGTGAGCCGAGGCGATGCTTGCCTGCTGGGCCTCGAACTCGGGATCGTGGATGTCCTGGATCGCCTCGCAGCGCGTGCAGACGAGGTGGATGTGCTGCTGGCCGCGATTGAGCTCGTAGATCACCTTGGCCATGCCCAGCGAGGAACCGAGGATCAGCGAGGCGTCCTGCAGCGAACCCAGCGCGCGGTAGATGCTCGACAGGTTGTAGGGCTCGTCGCGCTCGCCGAGCTGGCGGAACACCTGGTCGGCGGTGAAATGGGCGGTCGGCTCCTCGTGGAACAGCCGGTAGACCGCGATACGCGTCGCGGTCGGCCGCATATGGGCCTTTTTCAGATCCGAAAAAATCGCATTCATGGGCAGCCGGGCGGTGGACGCGGCGCGCCTCTGGAATCGGGCGCGCCGGGCCGAGGAAGCATGACCGGCCAGACTTAGCTGAAAAATAGGGACGAATTGAAAACAGGGCCATCATCGATGCCGGAGCGGGCGAGGGGAATTGCGGTAAATTCGCGCCTGTAGCCTGGGAAGGCGGTGGATTGCAGCCGCCGGCGAGGGCATCCATGAACGCACGGGGGATCGGGCCGATGAGGGTATTGCTGGTCGAGGACGACGAGATGATCGGCGACGAGATGGCCGGCGCGCTGCGCGACGCCAGCTACGCGGTGGACTGGGTGCGCGACGGGGCCGGGGCGATCGCTTCGGTGCGCGCGCAACGTTATGACCTGGTGCTGCTCGATCTCGGCTTGCCGAAACAGGACGGCTTCCAGGTGCTGGCCGCGATCCGCGGCGCCAACAATCCGGTGCCGGTGGTGGTGGTGACCGCGCGCGACGCGGTGGAGGACCGCGTGCGCGGCCTCGACAACGGCGCCGACGATTACGTGCTGAAGCCTTTCGAGATCACCGAATTGCTGGCGCGAATCCGCGCGGCGGCACGACGCGGCGGCGGCACGGCCGCGCCGGTGCTCGGCAACGGCGTGGTGTCGCTCGATCCCGCCACCCACGAGGCGCGCGCGGGCGAGCGCTCGGTGCGCCTGTCGAGCCGCGAATTCGCCCTGCTGCATGCGCTGCTGCAGCGGCCCGGCGCGATCCTCTCGCGCACCGAGCTCGAGGATCGCATCTACGGCTGGAACGAGGAGGTCGAGAGCAACGCGGTGGAATTCCTGATCTATTCGCTGCGCCGCAAGCTCGGCAGCGAGACGATCCGCAACGTGCGCGGCGTGGGCTGGATGGTGTCGAAGAACCAATGAAATATTCCCTGCAATTCCGGCTCTCGGCGTGGCTGTCGGTGATGGTCCTGCTGGCGGCCCTGGTGGCCGGCCTGGCCTCGTTCTTCGCTTCCTTCCACGAGGCCAACGAGTTGCAGGACTGGCAGCTCGAACAGGTCGCGGCGATGATGACGCCGCAGGTGCTGGCCGAGATGGAGCGAGGCGGCATCGTCGGCAAGCGGGTAAAGGCCGTGCATCGCAAGCCCGAGCTGGTGGTGCAGCGGCTCGATGCCGGCGGCGGGACGCTCGCGCTGCCGGCTTCGCTGCCCGACGGCGTGCAGGACGTGAACGTGGCCGGCGTGGACTGGCGGGTGGTGGTGCGCACGCTCGACGCCGGCACGCGCGTGGCTGTCGGCCAGCAGACGGCCGGCCGCAACGACGTGGCCGAAAGCAGCGCGCTGGCCACCACCGCGCCGCTGATCGTGTTCGTGCCGGTGCTGGTCCTGGTGCTCGGCTACGTGGTGCGCCGCATGCTGGCGCCGCTGCGCGCGCTGTCGGCACATGTGGACGGACGCGACAGCCGCGATTTGTCGAGCCTGTCCGATGCGGGGCTGCCCGACGAGATCCGGCCGTTCGTGGTCGCCCTGAATCGCTTGCTCGATCGCGTCGGGCAATCGGTGGCCGCGCAGCGCCGCTTCATCGCCGATGCGGCGCACGAGCTGCGCTCGCCGCTGACGGCGCTGTCGCTGCAGGCCGAGCGGCTCGAGCCCCTGACGCTGGCCACGCCCGCGCACGAGCGCGTGCTGGCCTTGCGGCGCGGGCTGGCGCGCGGCAGCGCGCTGGTCGAGCAACTGCTGAACTTCGCGCGCGTGCAGGACGCGCCCGATGCGGCCGATCAGCGTCTGTCGGTGGCGCAGCAGTGCCGTGCCGTGCTGGAGGACCTGATGCCGCTCGCCGATCGCCGCCGCATCGATATCGGCGTGGTCGCGCTCGACGAGGGCGAGGTGCTGGCCCGCCCGCTCGACCTGCGCATGCTGGTGCGCAACCTGGTCGACAACGCGATCCGCTACACGCCCGAGGGCGGCCGCATCGACTTGGCGGTGCGCGCCGGCGAGGACCATGTCGAGCTGTCGGTGGCCGACAGCGGGCCGGGAATCGCGCCGGCCGAGCGCGAGCGCGTGTTCGATGCGTTCTACCGGATCGTCGGCAACGAGGCGATCGGCTCGGGGCTGGGGCTGGCGATCGTGCGCACCATCGTCGAGCGGATCGGGGCGCGCATCGAGCTCGGGGATGTCGAGCCGAGCGGGCTGCGCGTGACGGTGAGCCTGCCGCGCGCGCGGTGAATGTTCCGGGCTGCGATGCGTTGAGCGAAGGAGTCAGACGAGGGCGCGTCGCGTGAACCGTTTCTCGTGGTCGGCCCTTGCGCTTTCGTCAAGCCCGCGCGCCGCTTCCCGCCGCGCGTCGCGGAACCAGCAGCACGCAGGCCACGATGAAAACGGCCAGCAGCGCGGTGGCGTAGAAGCGGCTCAGTTCCAGCCCGCCCTGTGCCACCGGCTTGTCGAGCCAGTCGCCCAACGTGGCGCCGAGCGGGCGCGTCAACACGAAGGCCGCCCAGAACAGCGCGGTGCGCGACACGCGCGGCCACAGCATCAGTACCGCAACCAGCGCCAGGCCCGCGCCGAAGATCGCGGCGCCGGTCTCGTAACCGAGGCCGAGGCCGCCGAGATCGTGACCGGCGACGAAATCGCCGAGCGCGGTGCCGAGCGTCTGCGAGAACATGATGGTGGCCCAGTAGAACCATTCGGCGCGTGCGCCGGTCACGCTGTCCACCGAAACCGTGCCCTCGACGCGATACCAGGTCGCCAGGCTCGCGGCCAGCAGCGCGACGATGATCGACACCCCGCCCGCATAACCGAGCCCGAGCGAGCGATCGCAGAAATCGGCCAGCGTGGTGCCGAAGGTGGTGGTGGCGATGATGGTCGCCCAGTACAGCCAGGCGTTGAAGCGCGAGGCACGGACCTGGGCGGCGACCAGCACCACGAAGGCCGCGAGGAAGATCAGCGAGCCGACCAGGTAGCCGAGGTCGAGGGACATGGTGACCCAGTCGCCGCCGGTTTCCCCGAGCGTGGTGGCCGCGATCTTGATGATCCAGAAGCCGAGCGTCAGCGCGGGAACCTTGCTGATCGCGTGCTCGGCCGTTTGTGCTGCCTTGGCGTGCATGCCTGCCCCTTTGTTCGCTTGATTGGAAAACGAAACGCAAGGGTAGCGAGCGGCGGCTTAACGGAGGATTAAGGTGGCGGCACCGGGAAGTCCTTCGGCTTCCCGGTGCATTCCCGGCTTACTGGTAGAGGTTCAAGGTCAGCATCGCCGAGCGGCCCGGCGCCCAGGCCGCGTAGATCGGGTAGGCGGTGGCGTAGTACTTCTTGTCGAAGATGTTCTGCACGTTCAACTGCAGGTCGATCGACTTCGTCACGTGGTAGGTGGCGGCGGCGTCGAAGCGTGCGTAACCCGGCGTCCACTTGCGTGCGGTGGCCGACACCGAGGCGTAGGTCAGGCTCGACACCGTCGCGCCGGCGCCGAGCGTGAGCTTGGGCAGCGCGTCGTAGCTGGTCCACAGCGTGAAGTTGTGCTTGGGCACCATCACCATCGGCAGGCCCGAGGCGGTCGGGCTGCCGGCGCCGGCGTTGGTGGTGACGGCGTTCAGGTAGGAGTAGCCGCCGAACAGGTGCCACTTGCGCGTGACGTCGCCGGCGAAGCCGAACTCGAAGCCGCGTACGCGCTGCGAGCCGGCATTGACGGTGTGGCCGAGGCCGTCGGAGACACGCGCATTGGTCTTGTCGGTCTGGAACAGCGCGGTGCTCAGCGACAAGCGCTGGTCGAGCACGTCCCACTTCGCACCCACCTCGATATTGCGCGAGCGCTCCGGCGAGAGGTCCTGGTTGGTGGCGGTGAGCTGGTCGTTGCCGCCGCCGATGCCGGCGTTCGCGCCGGGCGGATTCGACGAGGTGCCGTAGGAGGTGTAGAGGCTGAGCGTCTCGACCGGCTTGAACACCAGCCCGAACTGGTAGCTGAACAGGTTCGCGGTATTGCTCAGGTCGGCCACGCCGGCCTGTTTCGCGCGCACGTCGTAGCGGTCGTAGCGCAGGCCCGCGTTGAAGCGCCAGCGTTCCGAGAGCCGGACCGTGTCGAACAGGTAGGCCGAGGCGACGTCGGTGCGCGTGTTGGTGGTCGCGCCGGGAAAGCCCTTGTCGCCGTTCAGGACCAGGTTGCCGGTCCAGGGATTGTTGGGGTTCCAACTGCCCAGCGGCGTGCAGTTGAAGGCCACCGAGCAGGGGCCGCCCGAGCGGATGTTGTTGCCGTTGACGTCGCTCACGAGGTACCCCTCGTAGCGGCTCTGCTCGTGACTGAATTCGATACCGCCCGTCAACGTGTGCTCCATGCCGAACAGGGTGGCACGGCCGGTCAGCTCGGTCTGGTTGGCGATGCTGTTGGTTGCGTACTTGCCGCTCTTGGCCTGCAGGCTGATGGTGTTCGAGTTCGGCGAGGTGAGTTGCGGATTGGTGGCCACGTAGTCGAGCGTCGAACGGCCGACCATGGTGGTGTTGCGCAGCTTCCAGCCGCCCTCCAGGCGATGCTCGACGCGCACCTCGGCCGTATCGGTCTGGCCGTAGCGGTAGTCGCGCGTGTTCAGGCCGTAGAACAGCCCGCGATCGGACGGCACCGGCGTGCCGCTGGCGCGGAACGGCACGCTGAAGTCGGGCATGTCCCAGGAGTTCAGGTGGTAGTAGCTGACGGTGACCTGGGTCGGCGTGTTCAGGCCGAAGGTGACCGACGGCGCGATGCCCCAGCGCTTGCTGTAGACGTCGGTGCGGCCCGCCTGGTCGCTGTCGTGGCCCATCACGTTCAGGCGCACGGCGGTGGTGTCGTCGAGCTTGCGATTGACGTCGAGCGTCGCGCGCTTGTAGCTGTCGGTGCCGAAGCCGAGGCTGGCATTGGTGAAGTTGTCGTTCTTCGGCGCCTTGGTGACGATGTCGATGCTGCCGCCCACCGAGCCGCGCCCCGCGTAGACGGAGTCGGGGCCCTTGACGACGCTGATCTGCTCGATGTCGAAGGTTTCGCGATTCTGCACGCCGGAGTCGCGCAGGCCGTCGACGAAGATCGAGTTGCGCGATTCGAAGCCGCGGATCACCGGCCGGTCCGCCGAGGGATTGGCGGCCGCGTCGCCGCCGAGGAAGGTGATGCCGGGCACCGTGCGCAGCGCGTCGGCGAAGGTGGTCACGTTCTTCTCGCGGATCACTTCCTCCGGGATCACCGTGACCGAGCGCGGCGTATCGAGCAGCGGCGCCGTGAACTTGTAGGACGGCAGCGTGCGCGTCTGCATCTGCGCTTGCGCGGTCACCGAGATCGCGGGCAGGGTGCCGCCGGGAATAGAAGAGGACTGCGAAGCGTCGTGCGAAGGCGAAGCGACGGGCGCGGTGCCGGCCGACGGGGGCGCGGCCGGGCTGGTTTGCGCGGCGGCAAGGAGCGGGGTGAACAACGCGGAACAGGCGAGGGCCGATACGAGGACGCGAGGCCTCGTGCGAAGAGCGGTGGACATGGGCGAGAGAGCGTTATCGAAAGCGGTTTCGTCGAGCCGGATGTTCGACTGAATATTGATATTAATGAGAATGATTCGTGATTGCGTTCCGGATTCTAGTGACCTCCTCGTGCTTTGTAAATGAATGCTTTCAAAAATCCTGGGGTTTGTTGACGAGTGCGAAACCGTGACGCGGTGCGCTGTCGTGCCGGATCGAGGCAATCGAGCGAGCGGGACGAATCGTCATATCGATGCACGGCGCCCGGTGTCGATCACTGATGAATCATTGATTTGTTCGTGATGCATGGCGCGGATGGACGAGATACCGACAATCACGGGCTGCCGGTTTGCAGGCGGTTCGAAGGAGCGGGCAGCGAGGGCAGGTTCAGCGATCGCTCGGCGCGATGGTAGGCCGCCAGGAAGGCCGGTGCATCGTCGCGCACGGCACCCATCCAATGCGCCAGTTCCTGTTCGCAGCCATCGTCGTCCGGATCCTGGAAGCAACTCGAGTTGGCCGGCATCTGCTGCGCTGACCAATACAGTGCGAACAGGCTCATCCGGTCGGCCGGCGCGAGGTGCAGGCTGCCGTCGTTGCCGTCGGTGAGCCATTCGCGGATCGCGGCCGCCAGCCTGGCCTCGGTTTCATCCTCGGCATAGTTCAGGCCGTGCGTTTGATCCGCGCGGGCCTGGGCGAGATCGCGGCTGGCCACGGCGACCACGAAATCGATCGCGCGCGGCGCGCTCGCGTAGCCGGCCGGCGGGGTGCTGCCCAGCACGATGCCGGCCGGAAGCAGGGCGGCGGCGCAGGTCAGGGCGGCGAGCAGGCGGCGAAACGGAGCGGATGTCATGAGGCCGGAGCGGGATGAACTGGCTGGCCACCGAAAACCCGGAAGGCGGAGGTGGCCACTCGA
Organism: Burkholderia sp. Ax-1720; assembly: GCF_011753035.1. Classification (NCBI taxonomy): domain Bacteria; kingdom Pseudomonadati; phylum Pseudomonadota; class Betaproteobacteria; order Burkholderiales; family Burkholderiaceae; genus Burkholderia; species Burkholderia sp. Ax-1720. Next base: position 43,436 of record NZ_VWWK01000019.1, read on the forward strand.
AGCGAGCCAGCGTGGCGGCCGAAACTTAGAGAAAAAACAGGGCCGGATATGCGGGCGGCCGGCAGGGGTCTTAACGGGCTGTTAACTTCGCTTCCGGCATGCTGGCGACATGAGCCGATTGGGCTCCCGTCCACGTGGAGTGATTCGGACGGCGTCCCCCTTGACGATCCCGTTTCACTCTTTTCGACCCGGCCATGATGGCCGGGTCTTTTTTCTTCCAGTGTGCTCGGTGGGCAGGGTGGACTCAGGGTTTGCCGCCGGCGCCGTCCATCGCCGCCAGCAGATCGGCCAGCGCCTGCCGGCAGGCGGCCGCATCGGGCCGGCTTGCCCGCAGGGCGGACAGCGCGCGGTCGATCGCATCGTCCACGCGATGCCAGTCGGCGGCGTCGCGCGGCTTCAGCGAAGGCTCGGCATCGTCCCAGCGCGTTTCGAGGTCCTTGATGCGCAGCTTCGCATCCGGCAGCCTGCCGGCCTCGACCAGCTTCGAGGTATCGACGACGATCGCGCGAAAGCCGGACAGATCGCCGAGCCGCGAGGCGGCGGCAGCCTGTGCCGTGGCGATCGGCGAGAGAGGCAGGGTGACCGCGGCGCCGAGCGATATCGCGACGGCGAGCAGGGGGGCGGATAGTTTTCGGATAGGCATGAGAGGAATCCTGATGAAGTGAATGAACGGGTGGGCGGATGAATGCAATGGGGCGACGCCTCAGGCTGGCGAGCGGGATGCGGGCCCGCGCCGGTGCGCGATCTCCAGCATGCCGACCAGCAGCACGATCACGGCCAGGAATACGAGGCTCGTGTGCACGGTGCCCAGGCCGAGGCCGCCGTATTCGCGTGCCTGCGAGAGCAGGTCGCCGAGCGAGGCGCCGAGCGGGCGCGTCAACACGTAGGCGATCCAGAAGGTGAGCACGCGCGAGGCGCCGAGCCGGGCGGCGAGGGCGCTCAGTGCGATCAGGCCGGCGCAGGCGAGCACGCCGAGCCGGAAGCCCATGCCCAGCGCTTCGGTGGCGAGATCGCCGGCGGCGGTGCCGAGCGCGAAGGTCAGCAGGATCGCGCTCCAGTAGAACGTTTCGCGCCGTGGCGTGACGATGCTGTCGAACGACAGCGTGCCCTCGCTGCGATACCAGATCCCGAAGGCGGCGGCGAGCGCGACGGCGAATGCGCTGCTGCTCGCGTACAGGCTGACATGCAGGCCATCGGTCAATGCGTCGGTGATCTGCGTGCCGACCACGCTGACGAGTACCACGTTGAGCCAGTAGAGCCAGGGCAGGTAGGCGCGCGCGCGAAACTGGGCGAACAGCGCGAGGGCCAGCAGGAGCAGCATCAAGCCGGCCGTCAGGGCCGTGCCGAGCCCGACGTGGACGGCCAGGTAATCGGCGCCGGTCTCGCCGACGGTGGTGGTCAGGATCTTGACCAGCCAGAACGCCAGCGTGACGGGCGGCACCTTGTTCAGCATCCGGGCGGTATCGTCGGCTCGGGGCCTTGTCATCGAAGTCACGGGAGTCTCCACGGTAGCGGGCGCGATCCGGGTGGATCGCGGCGCTACTGTGCCGGCGCGAGACTTAAGCGTTGCTTATGGACCGGATGCCGTTGCGATCAGGATCGTGTCTCGTTGCGATTGCGGCTCGTTAAGCTCGGCTTAACCGCGCGTCGGGATCATGGGGGATAGGCGTTGGCGATGTGCCTCGCCTTTCTTCCATCGTTCAATATCAGGAGTGCAGATCATGAAATTCCCTATCGTTTCGCTTCTCGTCGCCTCGTCTCTTGCCCTTCTGGCCGGTGCCGCGCATGCCGACGTCACGCACCTGACCTCGCGCGACAGCGTGCGTTCCGAACTGATTCGCCTGGAGCGGGCCGGCTACCAGCCGGCTCGCAATTCGAACCAGTATCCCGACGATATCCAGGCTGCCGAAGCCAGGCTGAACGGCGACGCGGCCGCCCGACGCGATACGTCGGGCTACGGGACGATGTCCGCGGCATCGGCCCAGGGCGGTGGCGTGGCAATGCCGATTGCCGGCCCGCGCGGCGGCATCTATGCGCATCATTGATTCGCATGGGCGCTCCGCGCCCTGCTCCCGCGAGGTCGGCGCGTGCACCGATCTCGCGATCGCGCGCGCCGAGCCCGTCAGCGATGCGTATCCCAAGCCGGCTGCGCGATCCGGTGGAGTTCCTGGTTTCGTTCGATGGTCGACGCGCTCGGCGGATAGTCGTTCTTGCTGGCCGGCAGCAAGCCGTCGTGATACGCCTGGATCAGTTCCTGGCGAACCTGCTCGCGGGTCTTGCCGGCGGCGGCCGGCGCCGTTCGCGAGCCGGGAGCGTCGTGGCCGGCATCCGCCAGCGCCGTGGTGGATGCGGTGGCGATGGCGGCGATGAGCATGAGGGTGCGCAGCTTCATGGTGGCGTTCTCCAGTCTTGATCCGGGCATGGCGATATGCGATCCCGATGCCATGGATTCTGGAGAGCCGCGCCCGAGCGAGCGGTGACGCGTGGATGATCTTTTCGTCACGACCGTGTCAATCGTGCCGGCTTGCCTCGCGCGGAAACCTCAGCGTGAACGCGGTGAACCCGTCGCGGCTCGTCACGTCGACGCTGCCGCGATGCAGTTCCATGATCGAGCGGACGATGGCGAGGCCTAGGCCGGCGTTCTTCGCCGAACCTTGCCTAGAGGGGTCGACGCGATAGAAACGCTCGAAGATGTTCTCGAGGTGGGCTGGTGGAATCGTCGCGCCGCTGTTTTCGACACGGATCGTGCTGGCCTCGTTCTGTTGCGCCACCTCGATCGCGATGGTGCTGCCCGGGGCGGCATGTTCCACCGCATTCGACAGCAGGTTCGCCGCCGCGCGCCGCAGTAGCAGCGCGTCGGCCAGCACGGTGCCCGTTCCGTCGATGCGGATGCGCAGGTTTTTTTCGTCAGCGAGCGCCTGGTAATACACGGCGATCCTGCCGAGCGTCTCGCGCGCATCGAGTCGCGTCGGCGACAGGTGTTGCGTGGCGTGATCGGAGCGGGCGAGGAACAGCATGTCGTCGAGCATCCGTTGCAGGCGCTCGCATTCCTCGATGTTGGATTCGATCAGTGTCTCGTAGTCGGCGCGCTCGCGCTCGCGCGACAGGATGATCTGCGAGGCGCTGATGATGTTGGCGAGCGGCGTGCGCATGTCGTGCGCGACGTCGGACGAGAAGCGCGACAGGCGCGCGAACGCGCGCTCCAGTCGATCCAGCATGCGATTGATGGAGGCACCGATATCGACGAGTTCGGCGGGGCCGTGCGCCACATCGAGCCGCTCGTGCAGGCTGCTGGCCTCGATCTGCGAGGCCTGGCGCCCGATGTTGCGCACCGGGCGCAGGCCCAGGCGGGTGATCAGGTATCCCAGCGTGCCGACCAGCAAGGCGCCGATCACGGTGGCCGCGACGATATCCAGGCAATAGGCGCGCAGCAGGGCGCTGCGATCGTCGGCGCTGCGCGCGATGGCGATCGTGATCCGGTTGCCGTCACCGAGCGGCACGGCGCCGTGGATGCATTCGGCCGAGCCGATGCCGGCCGGCGCGCAGGCATAGGCGACGCCTGCCCGATGGCCCTGTGCGATGCCGGCATCCAGCGAGAGCCCGGCTTCCTCCGAATGCTCGACGATGGGGGCGCCGCTCGCGTCGAAGACCCCGACGAACAAGCCGGAATGCGACAGCAGGGTTTCGTGAAATGCCGGCGCGGCGAGCCGCACGCCGGCGAGCGTGCGCGCCGCGCTGGTGAGTTGCGTGACCTGTTTGAGCTTGTCGGCGATCTCGATGTCGTCGCGTTGCCGCAACTGTGTCGACAGCGCCTGGTACAGGTAGCCACCGAGCATGGCCAGCACCGCCAGGCCCGCCAACGCGAACGCGGCGGCCAGGCGCGCGCCCAGCGAATAACGACGCTGCCGCGTCATGCGGACCGATCTTCCAGCACGTAGCCCATGCCGCGCACGGTGTGCAGCAGCTTCGGCTCCTGGTGGTCCATCTTCAGGCGCAGGCGGCGTATGGCGACGTCGACCACGTTGGTGTCGCTGTCGAAGTTCATGTCCCAGACCTGCGAGGTGATGAAGGCGCGCGTGAGGATTTCTCCTTCGCGTTCGGCCAGCAGTTGCAGCAGCGCGAATTCCTGCGCGGTCAGCTCGACACGCGCGCCGGCCCGCTTCACGCGCCGCTTCACCAGGTCGAGTTCGAGATCGGCGATCCGCAACGTGGTTGTGCCGACGTCTCGCGAGCGCCGGAGCAGCGAGCGGATTCGCGCGAGCAGTTCCGCATACGCGAAGGGTTTGGCCAGGTAGTCGTCGGCACCGAGCTCGAGTCCCTCGACCTTGTCGGGAACCGAGTCGCGAGCGGTGAGCAGCAGCACTGGCGTCGACTTGCGCTGCCGAAGGCGGCGCAGCACTTCGAGCCCGTCGATGACCGGCAGCATCACGTCGAGGATCAGCAGGTCGAAGTCCTCTTCGAGCGCCATGAACAGGCCGTCCTCGCCGTTGCCGGCGACCGCGACGCCATAACTGGCCTCGGTCAATCCCCGCTGCAGGTAGGTCCGCATTTTTTCTTCGTCTTCGACAATCAGGATGCGCATGGCGGGCAGAGGCTGGGGCAGTGGAGCGATGCGGCAAACGATAACGCCAAATCGGATGACGCGCCACGTTTGCCGAAGATGAAAAAACCGTCATTTGGGAGCCATCCGGCAGTCGTCGGTCCCTTCTTAATCTGCTCGGCAGGCCTTACCCGGCCGGGTCGCGGCGATATCGACGCTGCGGCGTTCCAAGTGAATCAAGGCGATCGGACGATCCTCGGCAATGCATACGAATCTGGGAAGACGAAATTTTGTGACGCGGCTTTGCGCGGCCGGCGTCGCGGGAGGGCTCGGCATGTGGCGGCCCGAAGTGTGGGCGCTCGAAGCCGGCGACCGCCCGCGCGTGCTCGCCGGATCCGAATTCGACCTGGCGATCGCGCGCAGCTCGGTGGAGATCGGCGGAAAGTCACGCCGCGCGACCACCGTCAACGGCACCCTGCCGGGGCCGATCCTGCGCTGGCGGGAAGGCGATACCGTCACCCTGCGCGTGGCGAACCGGATGGACGAGGCGAGCTCGATCCACTGGCACGGCATCGTGCTGCCGTCGAACATGGACGGCGTGCCGGGGCTGAGCTTCGACGGTATCGCGCCGGGCAGCAGCTATACCTACCGTTTCAAGGTCCGCCAGCACGGCACCTACTGGTATCACAGCCATTCCTCGCTGCAGGAGCAGACGGGTGTGTATGGCCCGCTGATCATCGACCCGGCGCAACCCGAGGCGAGGCGCTGCGAACGCGACTACGTGGTGATGCTGTCCGATTGGAGCGACGAGGATCCTCGTCGCATCAAGTCCAGGCTCAAGAAGCAGTCGAACTACTACAACTTCCACCAGCGCACCCTGGTGGACCTGTTTCGCGACGCGCGGCGCGATGGCTGGCGCGCCACGCTCGCCGATCGGCGGATGTGGAGCGCGATGCGGATGAGCCCGACCGACCTGTCGGACGTCGGCGGCTACACCTATACCTATCTGGTCAACGGCGCGGCGCCGGACGACAACTGGACGGGCCTGTTCAATCCGGGCGAGCGCGTGCGGCTGCGGTTCATCAATGCCTCGGCCATGAGCTATTTCGATGTGCGCATCCCGGGGCTCAGGATGACCGTGGTCGCCGCCGACGGCCAGGACGTGGAGCCGGTTGCGGTGGACGAATTCCGGATCGCGGTGGCGGAAACCTATGACGTCGTCGTCGAGCCGGGTTCGGCCGAGGCCTATACGATCTTCGCGCAATCGATGGATCGCAGTGGTTATGCACGCGCCACGCTGGCTCGACGCGAGGGGCTGGCCGCGCCGGTTCCTGCACTCGACCCGCGCCCGCTGCTGACGATGGCCGACATGGGCATGGATCACGGCGCGATGGCGGGGATGTCGCCGGATGCGATGCAGGGCATGGACCATGGCGCGATGGCGGGGATGTCGCCGGATGCGATGCAGGGCATGGACCATGGCGCGATGGCGGGGATGTCGTCGGATGCGATGCAGGGCATGGATCACGGCGCGATGGCGGGGATGTCGCCGGATGCGATGCAGGGCATGGACCACGGCGCGATGGCGGGGATGTCGTCGGATGCGATGCAGGGCATGGACCATGGTTCGATGGCCGGCATGTCGCCCGACACGATGCAAGGCATGGCCCATGGCGCGATGGCGGGCATGATCCAGCATCCGGCGACGGAGCGCGGCAACCCGCTGGTCGATGCCCAGGCGATGGCACCCACGGCACGGCTCGACGATCCCGGTGTCGGCCTGCGCGACAACGGTCGGCGCGTGCTGACCTATGCCGACCTGCGCAGCACCTTCCCGGATCCGGACGGCCGCTCGCCCATGCGCAGCATCGAACTGCATCTGACGGGCCATATGGAGAAGTTCGCCTGGTCGTTCAACGGCCTGAAGTTCTCCGACGCGGGGCCGATCCGGCTGCGCTACGGCGAGCGTGTGCGGCTCGTGCTCGTCAACGACACGATGATGGCGCACCCGATCCACCTCCATGGCATGTGGAGCGATCTCGAGGACGAGGCTGGCCGGTTCCAGGTCCGCAAACATACGATCGACATGCCGCCCGGCACGCGCCGCAGCTACCGCGTGACGGCCGATGCACTGGGCCGCTGGGCCTATCACTGCCATCTGCTGTTCCACATGGAAACCGGCATGTTCCGCGAAGTGGTGGTGGAGGAATGAACCACGTCATGAAGATGTCCCTTCGTCCGCGCGCTGTCGCCTGCTTGTTCGGCATGACGGCTGCGCTCGGCATCTCCGGCGTCCATGCCGCCGAGGTGGAGATGCCCTCGCCGGCCGCCTTGCCGGAGCCGCTCGTGCAGCCGATGGCGCCGAGCCCGGCGTCGCCGGTCGCGCCCCTGACCGATGCGGATCGCCGCGCCGTCTATCGCGGCGGCGCGCTGCACGACATGGGCGATACCGAGCTGCATTCGTACTTCGTATTCGATCAGCTCGAATGGCAGCATCGCACCGCCGGCGGCACCCTGAACTGGAACGGCAGCGGCTGGATCGGCGGCGACCTGGACCGTCTGTGGCTGCGCACCGAGGGAAGCCGCGTCGGCTCGCGTCTCGAGGATGCGGAAGTCCAGGCGCTCTGGGGGCATTCGATCACGCCCTGGTGGGACCTGGTAGCCGGCCTGCGCCACGATTTCCGGCCCTCGGCGGCGCAGACCTGGCTCGCCTTCGGCATCCAGGGCCTGGCGCTCTACAACTTCGAGTCGGAGGTGACGGCCTTTGTCGGCCAGCGCGGCCAGGCTTCGTTGCGCGTCGAGGGGCGCTATGACCTGCTGATCACCAATCGCCTGATCCTGCAGCCGTCGTTCGAGGCCAATCTGTTCGCGAAGAACGACGCGGCGCGCGGACAAGGCGCCGGCCTCGGCGATACCTCGCTGGGCTTGCGCCTGCGCTACGAAGTGGATCGTCAGTTCGCCCCCTATCTCGGCATCAGCTGGGATCGTTCCTACGGCAACAGCGCGCGCATGGTCGTCCGGGAGGGCGGCCGGCGCTCGGAGTTGTCGGTGCTGGCGGGCGTTCGCGTGTGGTTTTGAGCGACGCGGCGCCCGGTCTTTCCACCCGTTTTCCCATCCTTTAGGAGTCCATTCATGTCGCGTCGTCTGATTCTGCCCGGCCTGTCGCTCGTCGTCTCGTCCCTGATCCTGGCGAGTACCGCATCCGCCCATCCCGCGCTGCTTGCCTCGACTCCCGCCAACCAGGTCGAGGGCCCGGCTCCCGAGCGCATCGAGCTGCGCTTCTCCGAGGATCTGATGCCGCGCCTGTCGGGCGCCGTGCTGGAAATGACGGCGATGCCGGGCATGGCCGGTCACGCACCGATGAAGATCGCCTCGACCGTGTCGGGAACCACCGACCCGAAAATCATGCTGATCGTGCCGAACCAGGCGCTGCGGGCGGGCACCTATCGCGTCGCCTGGCGGGCGGTGTCGGCCGATACGCATCCGGTGGCAGGCTCGGTGAGCTTCACGGTCCGATGAGCGCGATGGATGGGGCGCTGAATATCGCGATCCGCTTCGTGCTGTATGCGGCCGCGATGTTGCTCGCCGGGCTGCCGATGTTCGCGCTGTATGCCTTGCGGCGCGAGGAGCGCGGGGCGCCGTGGTTCGTCGTGCCGTTCGCGCGCGTGCTGGCCGGCGCGGCATGGCTTGGCCTGATCGCGTCGGTGGCCGCGCTGGCGGTGATGACGCGCGCGATGTCGGGGAGCGACGATCTCGACGCGAATCTCGATGTACTCGGCGCGCTGCTCGGCGGCACTGCCTTCGGCTCGGCCTGGTTTGCTCGCGTTCTTGCCTGCCTGGGCGCCTGTTGCCTGGCCAGGCGGCTGGCAGGCCGGCCGACGATGGCGGCCTTCGCGGCAGCGGCGGCCGCCGGCCTCGTGGTACTCGGTTCGCTCGCCTGGGGCGGCCACGCGGTGATGGACGACGGCCGGCGCGGCGTGCTTCATCTGATGGCCGACCTCGTGCATCTCGCGGCGGCGGCGATCTGGCTCGGCGCCCTTGGCGGATTCGCGATTCAACTGGCGGCGGCCGGCGCCGGCGGGGCGGTGCGGGTCGAAACCCTGGTTCGCACGCTGGCGCAGTTCTCCATCGTGGGCAGTGCCGCGGTGGCGGCGCTGATCGCGACCGGCATCGCGAACACCGTGCTGGTGGCCGGGTGGCCATTGACCGGATTCCCGGGCAATACCTATCAACGCGTGCTGCTGGCCAAGCTGGCCCTGTTCGCCGGCATGCTCGGGCTGGCCGCGCTGAATCGCTATCGTCTGACCCCACGACTCGAGGCCCGGCTACCTGACGGCGATCGATCAGGAGGGGCGGTGCGCGTCCTGCGCCGCAGCCTGCTGCTCGAATCGGCCCTCGCCGCGGCCTTGCTGCTGGCGGTGGCGGTGCTCGGAGTCCAGGAGCCGCGATGAGATCCAGCACCGGAGCTTCGCCGGCAGCGCTAAGTACCCCCTAAGCATCGCCTGCCTATGATCCGTGCTCGATGCGTGCCCGAAGTGCCGGGCCGCCCGTTCACGGAACCCCACCATGCGCGTATTGCTCGTCGAAGACGACCCGTTGATCGGCAGCGGGCTCGAGGAAGGACTCCGCCACGAAGGTTTCGCGGTGGACTGGGTGCGCGACGGCGATGCCGCCTCGCTCGCGCTGCGCACCACGCCCTATGGGCTGATGCTGCTCGACCTGGGCCTGCCCGGGCGGGACGGCCTGTCCCTGCTCGGCTCGCTGCGGCGCCGCGACGATGCGTTGCCGGCGATCGTGATCACCGCGCGCGACGCGCTGTCGGATCGCATCGCCGGGCTCGACGCCGGCGCCGACGATTACCTCGTCAAGCCCTTCGCGCTGGAGGAACTGCTGGCGCGCATCCGCGCCGTCAATCGCCGCCACTCTGGCCGCGCGCAGACCACCTTGTCGGCCGGCGCCTTGCGGCTCGATCCGGTGCGGCACCAGGTCTGGCTCGGCGGCGACGAGGTGGCGCTGTCGCCCAAGGAGTTCGTGATGCTGCACGAGCTGATGGTCGATCCCGGCGCGGTGATCTCGCGCGAGCAATTCGAGGAGCGTCTTTACAGCTGGGGCGAGGAGATCGAGAGCAATGCAGTGCAGGTGCATATCCACAACCTGCGCAAGAAGCTCGGCCACGTCGCGATCCTGACCGTGCGCGGGGTGGGCTACCGGATCAGCGAGGCGGCATGAGCCGCTCGCCCTGGCGCCGCCTGGCCGGCTCGCTGCGCGGCCGGCTGCTGATCTGGCTGCTGCCGGCCGCCTGCGTGGTGGGCGTGCTGGCCAGCGCCGGCACCTACTGGGCGGCGGTGCGCGAACTCGACGTGCTGCTCGACGACCAGTTGCGCAGCGTATCGCGCCAGATCGAGATCAACCAGCATGGCTTGCCCGCCTTCGCGGGCCATGACGGCGCGGCGCCGGCGCGCCAGCTCGACGACGCCGACGACGTGGTGCTGCAGCTCTGGCGCGGCGGCCGGCTGGCCTTCACCACCGATCCCGGCATCGTGCTGCCGCCGCCCGGCGCGCCGGGGCTCGGCACGCTCGAAGCCAATGGCCAGCGCTGGCACAGCTACGTGCGCGAGAGCGCCGGCACCACGATCCGGGTCGCGCAGCCGCGCACGGCACGCTGGGACGCGCTGGCGCGCATCGCCGTCCATCTGCTCTGGCCGGTGCTGTCGCTGTTGCCGCTGCTGGCGGTGGCGCTGTGGTTCGGCATCGGCTACGGGCTGCGGCCGCTGCGGGCGATCGCCGAAAGCTTGCGGCAGCGCCACGCGACGCATCTCGATCCGCTCGATGCCGAGGCGGTGGCCGACGAGGTGCGGCCCCTCGCGGGCGCCATCAACGACCTGCTGCAGCGGCTCGACGCTTCGTTTACGCTGCAGCGCCATTTCATCGCCGATGCCGCGCACGAGCTGCGCACGCCGATCATGGGCCTGTCGATCCAGGCGCAGCTGCTCGGCCGCGCCGGCAGCGAGGCCGAGCGCCTGCGCGTGATCGCGCAGATCCAGGCCGGCGCGACGCGGCTCGGTCATCTCGCCGAGCAGTTGCTGACGCTCGCGCGGCTCGAGCCTCAGACGCAGGCCGAGCCGTTCGAACCGGTCGATCTCGCCGCGCTGGCTCGCTCGGTGGTCGGCGAACGCGCGCGCCTGGCCGATGCGCGGCGCGTCGATCTCGGCGCCGACGCGAGCGGCGCGCTGGTGGTACCCGGCTGCGCCGATACGCTGCGCGTGCTGCTCAACAACCTGGTCGACAACGCGATCCGCTACGCGGGAGCGGGCGCCAGCATCGACGTGCGCACCCGGCGCGATGCCGGCGGCGTGCCGGTGATCGAGGTCTGCGATACCGGCCCGGGCATCCCGGCGGCCGATCGAGCGCGCGTGTTCGAGCGCTTCTATCGCGGCAGCGGCGCGCAGGGCGTCGCCGAATCGGGCAGCGGGCTCGGCCTGTCGATCGTGCAGCGCATCGCCGAGCAGCATCGGGCCCGCGTGGTCCTGCGCGACGGGCCTTGCGGGCTCGGGCTCGCGGTCGAGGTGCGCTTCGAGGGGCAGGTGTTGGCCGTCGCTGCCTGAAGTACCGCTGCCTCGTGGCGCGCCCGGCGGCCCGGAGCCGATATCGCCGTTTTTTCCTTCCTCGGTGCTCGTCGCCGCGTCCCGCGCGGGGCGCGGCGAGGCCGTGCATCCGCATCTGGGCTGCCTTCCCGCCGACGCGAAGCCGACAGATAGTTTTCGAGATGATTTTTGTTGTTGTATATAATAATCATTCTCATTTACCTGTTGAAACCCGCCGCGCCCGGCCGGGAGAGCTTAGATGTCGGCCAACAAACTGCTGCTGCACCGCGAAGTCGATCTGCTCTACAGCGACCATCACGCCTGGCTGCAGCGCTGGCTCGGACGCAAGCTCGGCTGCGCGCATCGCGCGGCCGATCTCGCCCACGACACCTTCCTGCGCCTGCTGGCCCGCGAGGAGCCGATCCGCGCCGAGGAGCCGCGTGCCTTCCTGACCACCGTCGCGCAGCGCGTGCTCTACAACCACTGGCGTCGCGAGCAGCTCGAGCAGGCCTATCTCGAGGCGCTGGCCGCGCAGCCCGAGGCGGTGGCGCCTTCGCCGGAAACGCGCGCGCTGGTGATGGAGACCCTGCTCGAAATCGATCGCCTGCTCGACGGGCTGCCGGTCGCGGCCAAGCGGGCCTTCCTGCTGTCCCAGCTCGACGGCCTCACGCAGGCCGAGATCGCCGCCGAGCTCGGCCTCTCGCTGTCCACCGTCAAGCGTCACCTGGTCAAGGCCGCGGCCCGGTGTTTCTTCGCGATGGCGCTCTGAACCGATGAAGCACGAGGCAGCCTCGGCGATTCCGCCGGAGATCGCGCGGCGCGCGGTGCAATGGTGGGTCGATCTGCAGGGCGAGGGCGCTCGCGACCCGGCCCTGCTCGGCGGCTTCGAGCGCTGGCGCGCCGAGCATCCGCTGCACGAGGCCGCGTGGTGCCATATCCAGACCATGCAGGGCCGTTTCTCGCAGTTGGCCGGCGGCGTCGATGCCGGCGCCGCGCGGGCCGCGCTGCTGCCGGCCCGCGCGCCGCGCCGCCGAACCGCGCTCAAGGTGCTGGCCGTGCTGGTCGGCGCGGGCGGCGCGGCCTGGTCGCTCGATCCGGCCGAACGCTGGGCGCTCTGGAACGCGGACTGGCGCACGGCCGTCGGCGAGCGGCGCGGCCTGACGCTGGTCGACGGCACGCGCGTGATGCTGAATACCGACAGCGCGATCGACGTGCGCTTCGATGCACACGAGCGCCGCATCGTTCTGCTGCGCGGCGAAATCATGGTGAGCAGCGGCCACGAACAGCGCACGCCGGCCCGGCCGCTGGTGGTGGCGGCCGCGCCGGGCGAGCTGAGGCCGCTCGGCACGCGTTTCGCGGTGCGCCTGGACGGGGCGCGCGTGACGGTCGGCGTGTTCGAGGGCGCGGTGCGCGCGCAGCCGTTTGCGGCCGGCGCCGGGGCACGCGTGATCGCGGCCGGCCAGCAGGCCGGGATGGCGCGCGATGCCGTGGATGTCCCGCATCCGCTTGTCCCTTACGCGGGCGCCTGGATCGACGGCACGCTGGTTGCCACGCGGCTGCGCCTCGCCGACCTGCTCGCCGAGCTGGCGCGCTACCGCCGCGGATATCTGTATTGCGATGACGCCGTGGCCGAGCTGCGCGTGTCGGGTACCTATCCGCTCGACGATACGGACCGCGTGCTCGATACGCTGCGCGCGACGCTGCCGATCGAGGTCGAGCACTTCACCCGCTACTGGGCGCGCGTGGTGCCGGCCAGGGGCTGAGCCGCGCATCGAGGCACGGCCCGGCGGCGGCCTTGAAAAATTTTTTCCAGAAGACTGAGCTGTTTGGCGCGACTCGCGTGACAGGGAAAGGAAAGCCCGCTTCCGCTCATCGTTTCCCGATTCATCGATCATGCAACCGACCCGTTTCATCCGGCCGCCGCGGCCGTTCTCCCTCGTTTCCCGCTCCACCGCCGTGCCGGCTCCGCTCGCGCCGAGCCGCATCGCGGCGCGGCTGGCGGCCGTCCTGCTGCTTTCGGCGCTGCTGCCGTCCGCGGCAATGGCCGCCGATGCCGCCACCGCGCTGCCCGATCAGGCCGCCGCCAGCGATCGCGCACCGGCCATGCGCCGCTACGCGATTCCGGCCGGCTCGCTCGAGGCGGCGCTGAACCGGTTCGGCCGCGAGGCCGGCATCCTGCTGGCCTATCCGGCCGCCCAGGTGGCGGGCCTGCAAAGCCCGGGGCTGAACGGCAGTTTCGAGGTGCCGCAAGCGCTCGATCGGCTGCTGGCCGGCAGCGGCCTGGCCGCGCGGCGCCAGCCGGGCGGCGGCTACACGCTGGTTCGCGCTGCCCCGGGCGCTGCCGCTGCCACTGCCGCCGCGCCGGATGCGACGATCGCGCTGGCGCCGATCCAGGTCAGGAATCGTGCCGTGAAAGCCGACAGCTACCGCCCCTCGCGCGAGGCGGGCGTGACGCGCTCGGATGCCTCGCTGCTCGACACGGCACAGGCCGTCAATATCGTGCCGGCCCAGGTGCTGCGCGACCAGAAACCGCGCAACCTCGACGACGCGCTCGGCAACATCAGCGGCATCACCCAGGGCAATACGCTGGCCGGCACGCAGGACGCGATCATGAAGCGCGGCTTCGGTGACAACCGCGACGGCTCGATCATGCGCAACGGCATGCCGGTGATCCAGGGCCGCGCGCTGAACGCCACCGCCGACAGCGTCGAGGTGCTGAAGGGGCCGACCTCGCTGCTGTACGGGATCATGGACCCGGGCGGCGTGATCAACGTGATCGGCAAGGCGCCGCGGCTCACGCGCTCGAACAGCGTCTCGGTGAGCGGCGAAACCTATGGCCACGGCAAGAACGGCGGCGACGTCACGCTCGACCTGAGCGGCCCGATCGGCGACTCGAAGCTCGCCTACCGGCTAATCGTCGATCATTCGGACGAGCCCTATTGGCGCAACTTCGGTACCAGCCGCGAGACGCTGGTGTCGCCGCAGCTCGCCTGGTATGGTCGCGACACGCAGGTGGTGCTGTCCTACGAGCATCGCGACTTCCTCTATCCCTTCGATCGCGGCACCGCGCTCGACCCGCGCACCAACCAGCCGCTGGCGATTCCCGCGCGCGAGCGGCTCGACGAGCCCTGGAACAACATGGTCGGCGCCTCCAACCTGTTCCAGTTGCAGGCCGACCACCAGTTCAACGCCGACTGGAACGTCCACCTCGGCTACAGCTACAACCGCGAGACCTACGACGCGAACCAGGTGCGCATCACCGGCGTGAACACCGCCCGTGGCACGCTCTCGCGCAGCGACGACGCGACCCACGGCGCGGACAGCCGCGACAGCTACGGCATCGCCTACGTGAACGGCAAGCTGCGCCTGGCCGGCCTGCGGCACGACCTGCAGTTCGGGGTCGACAGCGAATACCGTCTCATCTACCGACGGGACCTGCTGCGCCAGGCCGTATCGATACCGTTCAGCTACCTGAACCCGGTATACGGGTTGATCTCGCCCTCGGAGACGGTGTCGCCACCCGACAGTGACCAGACCGACAAGCTGCACGCGCTCGGCCTGTTCGCGCAGGATACGGTGCACCTCGGCGACAAGTGGCTGGTCACCGGCGGCGTGCGCTTCATGCGCTACAGCCAGGTGGCGGGCAAGGGCCGGCCCTTCGTGGCGAACACCAATCTCGACGGCACCAAGTGGCTGCCGCGCGTGGGGGTGGTCTACAAGGCGACCAACTGGTTCTCGCTGTACGGCAACTATTCGCAGTCGCTCAAGCCCACCTCGTCGATCGCGGCGCTGGCATCGGGCTATATCATCGACGGCGCCACGCCGCCCGAGCAGGCCACCGCCTATGAGGTGGGCGCCAAGCTCGACATGCCCTCGGGCATGACCGGCACGCTCGCGCTGTTCGACATCGACAAGAAGAACGTGCTGGTCTCGCAGTTCAACGACGTGACCAAGCTGACCGACTGGCGCACCTCGGGACGCGCGCGCTCGCGCGGCATCGAACTCGACATGACGGGCCGCATCGGCGCGCACTGGAACCTGATCGCCAGCTACGCCTACATCGACGCGAAGACCACCGAGGATCCGCTCTATACCGGCAACCGGCTGTGGAACGTGGCGCGCAATACCGCCTCGCTGGGCGCGGTCTACGACGTCGGCACGCTGTTCGGCGGCGACGACCTGCGCATCGGCGGCTCGGCGCGTTACATCGGCTCGCGGCCCGGCGATTCCGCCAACAGCTTCACGCTGCCGTCCTATGTGCTGGCCGATGCGTTCGCGAGCTACGACACGAAGATCGGCAAGCAGAACCTGAGCTTGCAGTTGAACGTCAAGAACCTGTTCAACCGCACCTATTACCCGTCGAGCGCGAATCGATACTTCGTCGCGATCGGCGACGCGCGGCAAGTGCTGCTGACCAGCACGCTGCAATTCTGAGCGGAGCCCGAACATGAGCGATGCAGTCGACAGGCAGGATACCGAATCGAATACGAAGGGCCCGGCGCCGCGCGCGGCGCGGCGGCGCTGGCTTGGTGCGGCGGCAGCCCTGATGGCAGGCGCGGCGACGCGGGCCGCCGCCGTCGATTCCGCCGGCGCCTCGCCGCTGCCGGGCACCGCGTCGGCGAGCGCGACGCGCGTCGTGATGCTGGTGCAGTTGAGCGGCCCGAACCTCGCGGTGGATCGCCAGATCGCCGCCCATCTGGGCGAGCGCGGCTACACGGTGCGCCTGGTCGACCAGGACGCGCCCGTCTCGGCGGCCGACGATGCCGAGCTGGTGCTGATTTCCTCGACCGTCTCGGCCAAGAACGTGCGGCCCGGCTGGCGCCAGCTCGCCAGGCCGTTGCTGACCTGGGAGAACGATTTCCTCGACGACCTGGCGATGACCGGTAAGCGGCACGACGTCGATTTCGGCGAGACCGGCAAGGAGCGTTATCTGTGGATCGTCAACGCGCCGCATCCGATCGCGGCCGGGCTGCCGGCCGGCACCGCCGACGTCTACCGCAAGCAGGCGGCGATGAGCTGGGGCCGGCCCGGGCTCGGCGCGGCGACCATCGCGACCGTCTACGGCCAGCCCGAGAAGGCCGCGCTGTTCGCCTACGAGCGCGGCGCCACGATGGACTACGAGTCGCTCGCGCCGGCCCGGCGCGTGATGTGCTTCCTCGACAACGACACCTTCCCGAACCTGTCGCCGGCCGGTATCGCGTTGTTCGACGCGGCGCTCGACTGGGCCGCGGGGCGCCGCTGAACCGGGTGCCCGAATGAAAAACGCGCGCCGGCACGCTCGGTGCCGGCGCGCGTCGAAGCAGCGTGCCGAGTGGCGAAACCGATCGCCTCAGGCGCCCGGCTTGCGCAGCGTCACGCGCTGGATGTCCTTCACGATCACCAGGTAGCAGAGCACGGTGACCAGCGCATTCAAGCCGACGAACACCAGCGCGCCGTTGAACGAGCCGCTCGCGCCCACCAGGTAGCCGATCACGATCGGCGTGACGATCCCGGCGGCGTTGCCGAACATGTTGAAGAGGCTGCCCGACAGGCCGATCGCCTCCTTCGGCGCGGTATCCGCCACCACCGCCCAGCCCAGCGAGCCGATCCCCTTGCCGAAGAAGGACACGGCCATCAGGCCGATCACCAGCGCCGCGCTGTCCACGTAGTTGCAGCCGATGATGGCCATCGACAGCAGCATGCCGCCGATGATCGGGATCTTGCGCGCCATCGTCAGCGACACGCCGCGCTTGATCATGCCGTCCGACAGCATGCCGCCCAGCACGCCGCCGAGGAAGCCGCAGATCGCCGGCAGCGAGGCCAGCACGCCGGCCTTCAGGATCGACATGCCGCGCGCCTGCACCAGGTAGATCGGGAACCAGGTCAGGAAGAAATAGGTGAGCACGTTGATGCAGTACTGGCCGATGTAGACGCCGATCAGCATCCGGTTGCCGAGCATCTGGCGCACGTAGAACCAGCCGGCCAGGCGTTCGGGCGCGCCGGCCGAGGCGTTGCGGCCGTGCGTCTCGATCACGCCGCCGCCCTGCTCGATATGCTCGCGCTCGGCCTGGTTGACGCGCGGATGCTCCGCCGGGCTGCGCACCACGCGGATCCACACCAGGGCCAGCACCATGCCGGTCAGGCCCAGCCACAGATAGACGTGATGCCAGCCGAACGCGTGCGTGAGCCAGGCCATCAGCGGGGTGAACAGCACCGCGGCGAAATACTGGGCAGCGTTGAAGATCGCCGAGGCGGTGCCGCGCTCGCTGGTGGGGAACCAGCTCGCCACCACCTTGGCGTTGGCCGGGAAGGCCGGCGCCTCGGCGATGCCGACCGCGAAGCGCAGCACGAACAGCGCGGCGATGGCCGCCGCCGCGCTGCCGGCGAAGCCGATCGAGCTCTGCAGCAGGGTGAACAGCGACCACAGGAAGATGCTGCCCGCATAGACGCGCCGCGCGCCGAAGCGGTCGAGCAGCCAGCCGCTGGGCAGTTGCGCGAGCACATAGGCCCAGCTGAACGAGGAGAAGATGTAGCCCATCTGCACCGCGTCGATGCCGAATTCCTTGCGCATCGCCGTGCCGGTGATCGACAGCGTGGCGCGATCCGCGTAGTTCAGCGTCGTCACGACGAAGATCATCAGCAGGATCCAGTAGCGGACGGCGGTCCGTTTGGCCGTGGTGGCCGGATTGGCGGTGCGGGTCGCTTCCATGAGTGTCCTGGCGAGAGCGCGAGAGGAAATGCTTGTTATATGCCTTGAGGCAAATGGTACGTCATCGTACAACTTGGGAGTGTAGTAGCCGCTTCAGGCAGCGGCCACCCGGGTTTTCCCTCTGATCACCCCACCGGCAATAATGGCTTTCGGTTCAATAGGATGTGCGGTTCGGGCGGATGCGGGGTCGCGAAGATTCTTATAGTCAGTCATCGTATCTGTTGGGCTACAATGTGCGCCACGAACTTTTTTGGACTGACGGAGCATAGCGATGCAATTGACTGGAGAGATGCTGATCGGCGCCGAGGCGGTAAAGGGCACGGCCGGCGAAGTGCGCGCCTTCGACCCGACGCGCGGCGAGACCATCGCCGAGCCGGTGTTCGGTTCGGCCGGCGAGGCCGAGGTCGAGCGCGCCTGCGCGCTGGCGCAGCAGGCCTTCGACGCGTATCGCTCGGCGCCGCTGGAAAGCCGCGCGGCCTTTCTCGAGGCGATCGCCGACGAGATCCTCGAACTCGGCGAGGCGCTGATCGAGCGCGCGCAAGCCGAAACCGGCCTGCCCGCCGCGCGCCTGCAGGGCGAGCGCGGCCGCACGGTCGGCCAGTTGCGGATGTTCGCGCGCGTGGTGCGCGACGGTTATTTCCTCGGCGCCTCGGTCGATCCGGCGATGCCTGAGCGCACCCCGCTGCCGCGCGCCGACCTGCGCTTGCAGAAGCTGCCGCTCGGCCCCGTGGCCGTGTTCGGCGCCAGCAACTTCCCGCTGGCCTTCTCGGTGGCGGGCGGCGACACCGCTTCGGCGCTGGCCGCCGGCTGCCCGGTGATCGTCAAGGCGCACGAGGCTCACCTCGGCACCTCGGAGCTGGTGGGTCGCGCGATCCAGCGCGCGGTGGCGCGCAGCAACATGCCGGCCGGCACCTTCTCGCTGCTGATGGGCCCGGGCCGCGTGATCGGCGCCGCGCTGGTCAAGCACCCGTCGATCAAGGCGGTCGGTTTCACCGGCTCGCGCCAGGGCGGCCTCGCGCTGGTGAACCTCGCCAACGCGCGTCCCGAGCCGATTCCCGTCTACGCGGAAATGAGCAGCATCAACCCCTTCGTGCTGTTCCCGGCGGCGCTGGCGGCGCGCGGCGAGAAGATCGCCCAGGGCTTCGTCGACTCGCTGACGATGGGCGTCGGCCAGTTCTGTACCAACCCGGGCCTGGTGATCGCGATCGACGGCCCCGAGCTCGACGCGTTCTCGAAGGCCGCCTCGGCCGCGCTCGGCGGCAAGCCGGCCGGCACCATGCTCACGCGCGGCATCGCCGAAGCCTACTCGAACGGCCGTGCGAAGCTGCAGGGCGCCGAGGGCGTGCGCCAGCTCGGCACCGGCGGCGCGGGCGAGGGCGGTTGCGCGATGTCGGGCGCGCTGTTCGACGTGAGCGCCGAAACCTTCCTGCGCGAGCATGCGCTGCGCGGCGAAGTGTTCGGCCCGGCCTCGCTGATCGTGCGCTGCCGCGACCTGGACGAAGTGGCGACCGTGCTCGAATCGCTGGAAGGCCAGCTCACCGCCACCCTGCAGCTGGACGACGCCGACCTGGAGATCGCCCGCAAGCTGGTGCCGATCCTCGAGCGCAAGGCCGGCCGCCTGCTCGTCAACGGCTTCCCGACCGGCGTCGAGGTGTGTGACGCGATGGTTCACGGCGGCCCGTTCCCGGCCACCTCGAACGCCATGTATACCTCGGTGGGCGCCACCGCGATCGACCGCTTCCTGCGCCCGGTCTGCTACCAGGACTTCCCGGAAGCGCTGCTGCCGGAAAGCCTGCGCGAAGCCAATCCGCTCGGTATCGCGCGCCTGCGCAACGGCCGCGCCGAGTAAGCCGAATCCAGCCGACCCGCTGGCGTGATCCGCCGGCGGGCTGGTTTGGTGCTTGTGTCGGCTTCGATGCGGCGGCGTCGAAGCCGATTTTTTTGCTTGTTTCCGGGCGAGTTCGCGTCTCGTCTTGCGCCGGGCCTCGCGCCATATCGCTTCGCAGCCCGAAGCAGCTTCGCCGGGCACGCGAGCCGAGCCGGCTCCAGGCAATCCCGCGCGCCGCGCATGGGCGATGCGCCGTCGCGTCCCGATCTGTGGCACCCTAGCGGCCATGCAGACGATTGCCCGATTTCCTCTCCCGATCCATTGGCGCCGCTCCTGAAGGGCGCGGCATCGTCTCGACTGATTCCTGACCATGTCCGCCGCGGTTCGGCCGACGCGGATCGGGACATCCGTCAGTCAAGGGCACACCGTGGCGGCTTCCCCGACCGGAGAACCTCCCGATGTCCGATCTTCAGGCAAACGCCTCGCGACCCGTCGTGCTGACGGGCGACCGCCCGACCGGCCCGCTGCACCTGGGCCACTACGTCGGCTCGCTGCGCACGCGCTTGCTGCTGCAGGATACGCACCAGCAGAACATCCTGGTCGCCGATACCCAGGCGATGACCGACAACGCGCACGATCCCGACAAGGTCCGCCGCAACGTGCTGGAAGTCGCGCTCGACTACCTGGCGGTCGGCATCGACCCGGCCAGGACCACCATCTGCCTGCAATCGGCGCTACCCGCGCTGGCCGAGCTGACCCTGCTCTACCTGAACTTCGTCACCGTCTCGCGCCTGGAGCGCAACCCGACCATCAAGGACGAGATCCAGGCGCGCGGCTTCGGGCGCGATATCCCGGCCGGCTTTCTCTGCTACCCGGTCGCGCAGGCGGCCGACATCACCGGCTTTCGCGCCACCGTGGTGCCGGTGGGCGAGGACCAGGCGCCCCTGATCGAGCAGACCAACGAGATCGTGCGGCGCCTGAACCGCCAGACCGGAATCGAGCTGCTGCCCGAGGTGGAGGCGCTGATCCCGACGCTGGGCCGGCTGCCCGGCATCGACGGCAAGGCCAAGATGAGCAAGTCGCTCGGCAATGCGATCTCGCTGGCGGCCTCCGAGGATGCGATCCGCGCGGCGGTCCGCCAGATGTACACCGATCCGAACCACCTGCGCGCCTCGGACCCCGGCACCGTCGAGGGCAACGTGGTGTTCACCTATCTCGACGCGTTCGACGACGACGTGGCCGAGGTCGAGCGGTTGAAGGCCGCCTACCGGGCGGGCGGCCTGGGCGACATGGTGGTCAAGCGGCGCCTGGAGGAGATGCTGCAGGCCTTCGTCGCGCCGATCCGCGAGCGCCGCGAGCGGTTGGCGGCCGATCCGGCTTATGTGGTCGGCGTGCTGGCCGAGGGCACCGAGCGGGCGCGGGCCGTCACCCAGGCGACGCTCGATGCGGTGCGCGGCGCGCTCGGCACCTTCTCGCTCGACAGCGTGCGCGAGCTGTATGCGGCGGCGCGGCCCGACGGCACGCCGGGCGCCTGAGGCGGGGAAGGAAAGTCAGCGCTGCTGCTGGAACGCGAGCAGGTAGCCGTTGCAGTCGCTCAGCGCGAATTCGCGCGAGCCGTAAGGCATCTCCTGCAAGGGCCAGGCGATCTCGGCCCGGTCCTGGAGCCTGGCATACAGGCCGTCGACGTCCGGCACCGTGAAATAGATGGTGCCGCTCAGCGCCGGGCCGGCGCGCCAGAGGTCCTGCGCCGTGAACAGCAGCGTGTCGCCGTCCAGCTCGGCCGTGAGTGTGTTGCCGGCCGAGGCGCGGACGCTGAAACCGAGCACGGATTCGTAGAACCGGCGAGTTTCGTCGAGATCGTGGCAGCGCAGCAGCAGGGCGAGCGACATGGAGGTCTCCATCGGCTGGGATGGAGCGCATTCTATGCCAGGCCAGATGGCGCGCCCCCGCACGCGCTACAAAACACCACAAAAGCAGACAGCCCGCGCCG
Source organism: Burkholderia sp. Ax-1720 (assembly GCF_011753035.1). Classification (NCBI taxonomy): domain Bacteria; kingdom Pseudomonadati; phylum Pseudomonadota; class Betaproteobacteria; order Burkholderiales; family Burkholderiaceae; genus Burkholderia; species Burkholderia sp. Ax-1720. The sequence continues at coordinate 65,066 of NZ_VWWK01000019.1, forward strand.
GACGGCAGCGGGCTGTCTGCGTTCGTGCCTCGCCGGGCCGCTCGATGCGCGGCCCGGCAGCGGCTTCGATCAGAACTTGTGACGCAGCGCCAGGCGCACGGCCACCTGGTTCGAGGTCGACGAGGGCGCGTCGGTGCCGAGCACGAAGCCCGAGTCGAGGATCGAGTTGGTGCGATCGCCCGTCACCTTCGAGAGCACGCCCTGCAGGTAGATGTCGGTGCGCCTGGACAGGTTGTAGTCCGCCATCAGGCCGACGGTGTGGATCTTCGGGCTCACGCGGCCGGCCGAGGAATCGTACTTCTCCATCGAGAACACGTACTCGGCGCCGACGAAGAACGAGGAGCTCAGCTGCAGCAGGCCGTTCAGCTCGAAGTTCTGGTACTTGAGCGCATTGAGCGTGGTGCCCGGCGCGACGATCGCCCCCGGCGTGCCGAGGTAGATGTTGCCGGTCGGGTTCTTGTAGTTTGAATTCGAATAGGCGAAGCCGAGCGTGGTGATGCCGAAGGTGTAGTTCACGCCGACCCCGAACAGGCGCATGCGCTCGGCGATGAAGCTCGCGTCGTTGCTGGCGATCGCGCCGGCCGAGGTCCCGCCCGGGTTGTTCGCCTGCAGGAAGGCGGCGCCCACCAGCAGGCCGCCGCGCGCGTATTGCGCGCCCGCGCTCCAGGTGCGGTTGTTCGAGAAGCCGGTGTCGTTGCTGAACGCGTAGGTGCCGCCGAAATGCAGGCCGTTGATGTCGGGGCTGGTGTACTTGACCGAGTTGTTCAGGCGGAACGAGTTGTCGGTGTTGTCGTTGTCGTAGGGATGCGAGAACAGGTAGCCGGCCCAGTTGCCGTTGGCCGTGGTGAGCGCGAAGTAGTCGACCATCGAGTCGTACTGGCGGCCCAGCGTGACCGTGCCGTAGCGCTTGTCCTGCAGGCCGACGTAGGCCTGGCGGCCGAACATGCGGCCGCCTTCCTGGGCCTTGCCCGAGCTCGCGTCGAAGCCGTTCTCCAGCGTGAAGATGGCCGCCAGGCCGCCGCCCAGGTCCTCGGTGCCGCGCAGCCCCCAGCGGCTGCCCTGCGCGTAGCCGCTCGTCAGCTCCACCGCGCCGCCCTTGCCGCCGATGTTGTTGGTGTAGTTGAGCCCCTCGTCGATCACGCCGTACAGGGTGACGCTGCTCTGCGCGAACGCGGGGGAGGCGACGGCCGCCGTGACGGCCAGGGCCGCGATGCTCTTTTTCATTTCGATCTCCAGATCTTTCTGTCTATGGTTGGTTTGAGGTGCCGGGAGCGAGCCTGGCGGATGCTCGCGCTGGGGCCGGCGCGCGATTCGCGGCGGATCGAGCCGCTCTCGCGCGCCGGTGGAACGACGCCCGCCTCCGCATGTGCCGCGCGCTCGGCATCATGCGGTCGTCTCCTGAGGGGCGGGCGATGAAACGGGGGAGCCGGCGGCAGCCGGGTAAGGCCGGCGCCGGCGAGCACGACGACGGAATCAGCCGATCGCGGCCGCGCTGGTGGCGCGGACCTTGCGCGTGGCCGGCGCCGCGGCGGCATCCTCGAGGATCAGGTCGGCGCCTTTCTCGGCGACCATCATGGTCGGCGCGTTGATGTTGCCCGAGGTGATGTTCGGGAACACCGAGGCGTCGACGATGCGCAGCGCCTCGACGCCGTGCACCTTGAGCCGCGCGTCGACCACCGAGGTGGCGGCATCGCTGCCCATCGCGCACGAGCCGCACAGGTGGTAGATCGAGCCCGATTGTTCGCGGAAGTACTGGAGGAAATCCTCGTCGCTCTGCACCGCCGGCCCGGGCGAGATCTCCTCGATCGTCATCGCGCGCAGCGAGGGCGCCATCATCAGCTTGCGGATCAGCTTGCTGCCCTGCACGGCCTCGGCCAGGTCCTTCTCGGTCGACAGCGCGTTGATGCGGATCTTCGCGGCGTCCTCGGCGCGCCCCGAGGCCAGCTCGATCGAGCCGCGGCTGGTGGGCCGGCACGGATTGAAGGCGATCAGGAAGCCCGAATACGGCTCCGGCTTGATGCTGGCGCGGTTGCTCTTCGGGATCCGGTACGAGAGCGGATTGAAGTAGAGCTGGAGGTTGGGTTCGTCGAGCCCGTCGTCGCCGCGGAAGAAACCGCCGGCCTGGTTCACGCTCATCGCCAGCGGGCCGCGCTTGTGCAGCAGGTAGCGCAGGCCGATCTTCAGCTTGCCGAACAGCGTGCCCATCTCGTCGTTGAGCGTGGGCCGGTTGGCCTTGAAGTAGAAGCTCACGCACAGATGGTCCTGCAGGTTCTGGCCGACCGCCGGCAGCGCATGCACGGTCGAAATGCCGTGCCGTGCCAGCTTGACCGGATCGCCCACGCCCGAGAGCTGCAGCAGCTTGGGCGTATCGACCGCGCCGGCGCAGAGGATCACCTCTCGGCGCGCGCTGACGTGATGCTCGCGGCCCTGGTGCGCGTAGGCGATGCCGGTCGCGCGCTTGCCCTCGAAGCTGACGCGGCGCACCAGCGCCTCGCTGAGCAGCGTCAGGTTCTTGCGCGAGAGCGAGGGATGCAGGTAGGCCACGCCGCTGGAGCAGCGCTCGCCATCCTTGGTGTTCAGCTCGTAGATGCCGGCGCCCTCGAACTGCGCGCCGTTCATGTCGGGCGTGCTCGGCAGGCCCAGCTCGCCGCAGCCGGCCAGGAACTGGTGGACGATCGGGTGCACGTCCGCGGTCATCGGCGTGACATGGATCCGGCCTTCGCCGCCGTGCCACTCGGGCGTGCTCTGCGCGAGCGGATGCGTCTCCAGGCGGCGGAAGTAGGGCAGCACCTGCTCGTAGGACCAGCCGCGCTCGCCGCTGGCCGCGGCCCAGTCGTCGTAGTCGCCGCGCTGGCCGCGCACGTAGACCATCGCGTTGATCGCGCCCGAGCCGCCCACCACCTTACCGCGCGGGCAGTAGAGCTCGCGATCGCCGAGCGCGGGTTCGCGCTCGCTGTAGTACATGTAGTTATACTTGCGGTTGTAGTAGGTCTTGGTGAAGCCCACCGGCACCTTGAACCAGAACGAATCGTCCTGCTGGCCCGCCTCGAGCACCAGCACCGTGTGGCTGCCGTCCGCGCTCAGGCGTTCGGCGAGGATCGAGCCGGCCGAGCCGGACCCGACGATGATGTAGTCGTATTCCATGTCTTGCTTCCTGCCTCTGCGCTGGGCGAGCTCAGCCCTTGGCGGGTGAGTAGTCTTTCACGTCGGCCGGCTTGTCGGCCATCTGCAGGTGCAGGCGCTTGCCCGTGTAGGGCGTATGCGCGCGCACCACGTCCATGTCGAGCTCGATGCCGAGGCCCGGCTCGCTGGACGGGATGATGTAGCCGTCTTCCCAGCGGATCGGCGTCTTCACCACCTCGGAATGGAAGCCGCCCCAGGTCATGATGCTTTCCTGGATCAGGAAGTTCGGCGTGCAGGCCGCGAGCTGGATGCTGGCGGCCGCGCCGACCGGGCCGTTGTACAGATGCGGGGCGATCTGCGCGTAGTGCACCTCGGCCAGCGTGGCGATCTTCTTCGCTTCGAGCAGGCCGCCCACGCGCCCCACGTTCATCTGCAGGATCGAGGCGCCGCCCGCCTGCAGCAGCTTGTGGAACTCGTACTTGGTGGTCAGGCGCTCGCCGGTGGCGATCGGGATCGAGGTATGGCGCGCGACTTCGGCGATCGCCTCCTCCTGGCCCGGCGGCACCGGCTCCTCGAACCACAGCGGGTCGTACTTCTCCAGGCGCTTGGCCAGGCGGATCGCCGAGGACGGCACCATCTGGCCGTGCGTGCCGAACAGCAGGTCGGCCTGGCTGCCCACCGCCTCGCGGATCTTGCGGCAGAAGGTTTCGCAGCGGTCGAGCACCGGCAGCGAGAGCTGGTGGCCCGAGTAGTTCGTGTAGGGGCCGGCCGGGTCGAACTTGACGGCGGTGAAGCCCAGTTTCACGTTCTCGGCCGCGCATTCGGCGGCGAGATCGGGATCGTCGTAGTCGTATTCGCCCTGGGCGTTTTTCGGATACAGGTAGGTGTAGGAGCGCAGGCGCTCGTTGACCTTGCCGCCGAGCAGCTCGTAGACGGGCTTGCCGGCGGCCTTGCCGATGATGTCCCAGCACGCCATCTCCAGGCCGCTGGCCACGCCCATCATCGTCAGGTCCGGGCGCTGGGTGAAGCCGCTCGAATAGCAGGCGCGGAAGAAGCGCTCGACGTGGTGCGGATCGTGGTCCAGCAGATGGCGCTCGAACACGTCCTCGATCACGGGGATCATCGCGTCGGGATGGAAGGTGGCGGCGTAGATCTCGCCGACGCCCTCGATGCCGTCGTCCGTCCTGAGCTTGACGAACAACCAGTACATGCCGCCGACATGCGGCGGCGGGACCGCGACGCTGAACGTTTCGAGTGAGACGATTTTCATCAGGATTCCTTCTGTGCGGAGAGGCGGCGCTTGAGCACCAGCGCGGCGACGGCGCCGAGCAGTGCGATGGCCGCGATGTAGCCGAAATAGATCTGGTAGCCGGTGGCGCCCGGGAAGTTCTGGGTCGCGTAGCCGTTGATCAGCGGGACGAACACGTCGGGCGAGTAGCCCAGCACGGAGATCAGGCCGATCGCCAGGCCCGAGCAGTGCGCCGGCACGCGGCAGTCGTCGAGCAGCGACCAGTACAGGCCGCGCACGGCGTAGGTGAGGATGCCGATGAACAGCACCAGCGCCACCAGCATGAGCTGCGGCGTGTGGGCCGGCACCACCGCCAGGCCGACCAGCGAGAGCGCGGCCAGCACCAGCGAGACGGCCAGCACCGAGACGCGCGAGAAGCGGTCGCCGAGGAAGCCGCCGCCGATGCCGCCCACCGGGCGCATCCACAGCTTGAGGGTGGTGATGAAGCCGGCCGCCGTGGTGCTGAGGCCGAAACCGCCTTCATGCAGGTAGGCCGAGAAGCTGTAGGTGGCCCAGAACACCTGGTAGCCGCAGAACACGATCGCCGCGACCAGCCACAGCGAGGGGTTGCCGGCCAGCGTGCGCAGGTCGGCCAGCAGCGAGCCCTGGCGCGCGGCGGCGGCGCCCTTGGCGGCGGCGCGCGGATCGCGGATGAAGCCGATCATTACGCCCAGCACGATGCAGATCACCGCGTACATGTGCACCACCAGCTTGAAGCCGCTGGCGTCGCTGCTGCCGCGCGACTGCGTCATGTAGGCGAAGATCGAGATCGCGATGGTGGCCAGCAGCGCCTCGACCAGGCCGCGGCCGCCGTCGAGCAGGCCGAAGAAGCGACCCTGCTCGTCGGCGCCGGCGATCATGTTGACGCGCTTGATCACGGCGGCCCAGAAGGTCAGGCCGGTGGTGATGCCCCAGCCGCAGAACACCGCCACCAGCAGCGGGAACGACGGCGCGGTGGCGTAGACGAAGCCCAGCAGGCCGGTGCCGATCAGCGAGAAGCAGATCAGGAAGCGCGGCGAGATGCGATCGGCAAGCCAGCCGCTGGGCAGGTAGCTGACCAGGAACAGGGTGCCGAGCGAGGAATAGAGCACGCCGAGCTGCACGTCGTCGATATGGAAGAACGACAGCATGGTCGGCTGGTAGACCTGCCGCAGGTACAGCATCGGATAGATCGCGCCGGCCGCCGCGACCAGCAGCAGCAACTGCAGGTAACGTTGCGCGCGGCCCGCGCGGGCGGCGGGCTCCGCGGCAAGCGCCGCGGCGGAGGAAGGGGATTGCGCCGACATGATGAGTTCTCCTGAGGAGGACGCGCCCGCTCGGGCTGGCGTCTCCGAATATTGTTTTCGTGCTTTGCGTTGAAATGGAGCGGCGCGCGTGTCGGGCGCGCCGCCCGCCGGGACATCAGTAGTGCATCACCACCAGGCGCGTCTGCGTGAATTCGAGCATGCCGTGCTTGCCGTCGTCGCCGCCGAGGCCGGAGCGCTTCCAGCCGGCGTGATAACCCTGGTACGGATCGGCCGGCGTGCGGTTGACGTACAGCTCGCCCGCCTCGATCGCGTTCGCGACGCGCTGGGCGACGCGATGGTTTTCCGTGTAGAGCACCGAGGACAGGCCGAACTGGTGGTCGTTGGCCAGCGCGATCGCCTCGTCGAGGCTGTGGTAGCGCAGCACCGGCATCACCGGGCCGAAGCTTTCCTCGCGCACGATCTCCATCTCCTGGCGCACGTTCGACAGCAGCGTGGCGGGGTAGAAGAAGCCGGGGCCGGCCGGCAACTGGCCGCCGGTTTCCAGCGTCGCGCCTTCGGCGATCGCGCGCTCGACCATCGCATGCACGCGCTGTTGCGCCGCGGCGTTGGCGAGCGGTCCCATCAAAGCGGGGTTGTCGCGGCGATCGCCGATCTTCACGGCGGCCATCTTCTCGCGCAGCAGGGCGAGGAAGCGGTCATGCACGCTGTCGTGCACGTAGACACGTTCGATCGCGGTGCAGAGCTGGCCGCAATGCGTGGTCTTGGAGGCGACCAGCGCGGCGGCTGCCTTCTCCAGGTCCGCATCGGGCTCGATGATGGCCGGCGTCTTGCCGCCCAGTTCCAGCGAGGGCTTGGCGATGTTGCTCTTGCAGTATTCGAGCACGATGCGGCCGGCGTTGACGCTGCCGGTCAGCGTGATCATGCCGACTTCGGGCCGCGTGCAGAGCACCGCGGCGGTGGCGTGGTCCATCGCCAGGATGTTGACCAGGCCGGCGGGCAGGCCGGCCGCGTGGGCCGCGCGCGCGACCTCGAAGGCCGAGCACGGCGTGTGGTTGCTGGGGCGCACCACCACCGCGTTGCCGGCGATCAGGGCCGGCGCGATCTTGCGCATCAGCGTGTAGATCGGGTAGTTGAACGGGATCAGGGCCGCCACCACGCCGATCGGCTCGCGGTGCAGGAACAGGTTCTCGTTCGGCGAATCGCTGGGGATGATCTCGCCTTCGATGCGGCGCGCCCATTCGGCGTGGTAGCGCGTGATCTCGGCGGCGTAGCGCGCCTCGTTGGTCGCGTCCTCGAGGCTCTTGCCCGATTCGAGCGCGAGCGCGGCGCCGATCCGGGGCGCGCGTTCGGTGATCGCGTCGGCGAACTTGCGCAGCAGCTCGGCGCGCGAGGCGGCCGGCAGCAGGCGCCAGGCGCGCTGCGCCTCGCTGGCGGCGGCCACCGCCGCCACCGCGTCGGCTTCGGAGGCCGCGCGCACGCGGCCGATCGATTCGCCGGTAGCCGGATCGATGACGCCGAGGAAGCCGGCGTCGGCCGTCTCCACGAATCGTCCGTTGATGTAGTTCTGCTCGTCACGCATCGACAACTCTCCTCCAGGGCCGGGAAGGCAGCGTGGCGGTCGCGATACGGCGCGCCCGCTGGCACGCTGCCGGGCAGGGGCCATTGTTGTCATGCGGGGGAGGCATCACAAGCGACGATTTTTATCGTCTAACTTGCGAAAAACTCACGTTACTCGGTGGGGAGGACGCGGAGCCTGGATCGGCGGGCGAGGCTCGCCGGCAAGGCGCGGCGCCATATCGGACCAGGACTGGAGGCATTCGGGTTATTCCCGATGCCATGTGCGTGGCATCGAGCAATGTGAGGAAAATGCAAGCTTGCGAGGATTTCCGGGGCTGGCGATCCGGGCGTGACCAGTCGGTATCGATCGGCTTGGGATTCAGGCTTCGGGCATTGCGCCGGCCGGCGAGGAGGGCCGCAGGTTGTGCGTCGAGAGCCAGACCTGGTGCTGCAGCCATTCGCGGAACTGGGCGATGTGAGGATCCTGGGTCTGTTCCGGACGAGTGACGAACCAATACGATTGGCGGCCGTCCACATGCACGTTCAGCACCTGCATCAACTGGCCCGCCGCGATCTCGCGCGCCACCATGTGGCGATCCGCGATGGTGATGCCGAGCCCGTCGACGGCGGCGCGGATCGCATGGTCGAGCAGGTCGAATTCGTAGCCGCCGCGGGTATCGACGCCATCGATGCCGGCCGCGGTCAGCCAGTGCTGCCAGGTCAGGTAGCGCTGGTCGTCGGCGGCCAGCACGTGCAGCAGGGTGAAGCGGTTCAGGTCGATCGGCCCGTCGTGCTGCACGCGTGCATAGAGCGCCGGCGAGCAGACCGCGATGTGCTGCTCGTGCATCAGCAGCACGTTGTCGAAGCCGTCCCATTCGCCATCGCCGAAACGCACCGCGCAGTCGAGCAGGCGCGAGGTGCCGAGGCTGTCGGCCAGCCGCGTGGTCAGGCTCAGTTCGTATTGCGGATGCGCCTCGCGCAATTGCGTGAGGCGCGGCATCAGCCAGCGCGCGGCGAAGGTCGGCGGCACGTTCACGCGCAACCGGTTCTGGTGCTGCTTTTCCTGGAGCCCGCGCACGGTCAGCTCGATCTTGTCGAAGGACTGCTGCAGCGCATGCAGCAGCACGCGGCCCGCCGAGGTCAGCTCGAGCTGGTGATGGCGGCGCGTCAGCAGCGATTCGCCGAGCTGGCTCTCGAGCTGGCGCACCTGGCGGCTGACCGCGCTCTGCGTGACGTTGAGCAGTTCGGCCGCGCGCGTGAAGCTGCCGGTCCGGCCGGCCAGTTCGAAGGCTTTCAGCGCGTTCAGCGCGGGCATCTTGCGTCTCACGGCGGGGGGCGGTTCGGGGTTGGGAGGCGCTCATTGTAGGGCGCGGGGCGGGATTGGTGCGAATGCGGGATCGGCTGGAATGCGCGCAGCGGGCGGTGCCGATGCCGCTCGGGCAAGGAAATCAGCGGGTCGCGATCATGTCGTGATGATGCTCGGTCAGCCAGGCCGATACGGTGACGAGAACCCGGTTCGACAACAGCAAGGCGTCGGCCAGCGTTTGCTGGTCGACCGAATCGAAGCCCTCGTATTTGCTGTTGCGCAGGTCGAGCAGGGTATCGAGTTCGTCGTGCGTGCCGGTGCCGAAATCGAGCGTGCCGGCCAGGCCCTCCATGGCGACGCGATGGTGGCCCGGGCCGGAGCTGATTCGATAACCTTGTGCCGCGAACACGGCCAGGGCGCAGAACAGGATGGCGTCGTAGGCGGCATCGAGTCGGGTTGGCCCCGACACGCTGGTATTTTGCGCATCCTGGTATTTCTGCACGGCGGCGCGCAATTGGGACTGGATGGTTTGCCGGTTCCGGGTCCGTTCCTGCCTGACCCGCTCGGGCTCGTCCCGGGACAGGGCAGCCGGGTTACGCAACATAGTCGAAGACGCCCTTGATCGGAATCACCGGGTGCGCCACCACATTGCGTGCGAATCCTTCTCCATCGGCCAGCTTCTGCTCGAATTCACGGCGCGAGGCGACGGTCGCATGGATTTCGCGGTGGTGCTTCCGGCCGACCGGCTTCAGCCGCGCGTTGATCTTCAGGCTGCTCAGGCGCTCGCCCAGCACCAGCACGTCGACGTCGGAGCGGGCCGATTCCTCGCCACGGGCCACCGAGCCGAAGATGACGGCAAGCTCGGCTTCCTCGGGCAGGGCATTCGCGATGTCGGCAAGGATCTCGTCGCTGCGGCGGGCCATGTCGGTGAGCCCTGACAGCAATGGGTCGTCCCCGGCCCGGTAGGTGATGTGCCGTCCCTGCTCGACGCGTTTCGCGAGGCCGACTTCCGTCCAGCGCCGCAGCCATCGGGAGACATTGCCGCGATCCACGCCGGCCAGCCGTGCCAGCTCGATGGTGGTGTGGCCGTGGGCGGGATCCTGGTACAGCACGCGGAGCAGGGAAAAGCGCTGTGCGCCGCCAAACAGTTCACTGAGCATGGCGTTGATCATGGTGTCGTCGGTGCGGGATGAACATCATGGATGTACCAGGCACATCCACGGCGAATTGGCTGGTGATGTTTAATCTACATCAATGATGTGGATTGTACATCGAGTGCTTTCATCTCCGGAGAGGGCGATACCAAGCCGTTGTGCCCAGCCTTTCCCACCGCGCCCCAAAAACAAAACCCCCGGCTCCACCAGGGAACCAGGGGTTTTTCTCCGTCAGCGGCGCGCCGGCGCGAAGGCCGGCGACATCCCGGCTTACTGCGCGCCGAGCTTCTTGATCAGCACATCGAGCTCGGCCAGTTCGGCTTCGTTCAGGTCCGTCAGCGGGGCGCGCACCGGGCCCGCGTCGTGGCCGACCAGCTTGGCGCCGGCCTTCACG